>CAZGLR010000093.1:0-13315 GCA_964526635.1 uncultured Ignavibacteriales bacterium
TCTCGATTTTTCTCTCGGCCGGTATTACCGATGTCACCCTCGTGACCAATCCGCATCATCTCGAAGCGTTTCGTCACGCCCTGTCGATGGGGATCGGGCTTGAATTCGAGCATTTGCGTCTTATTCCGCAAACCGATGAAAAGCCGGGAATAGCCGGGTCGATTCAAATGATGCCTCCCCAATTTCGTCGTGGTCCCTATATGCTGGTTTTGGCCGACAACCTGGTCGGCGGTTCGGTGGAGCCCTTTCGAAAGGAGTTCGAACAGGACCCCGATTCAGCGATGATTTTCGTGACCGAAATGCAGTCGGTTGAATCCTTTGGTGTGGCCCATTTCGAGGGCGGCAAACTGACCCGCATCGAGGAAAAACCGGAAAATACGAAGTCGCATATGGCTATCCCCGGTATATATTTTTTCCCCAAAGATGTTTTCGATATTGCCGAAAAAGTGGAACCATCATCACGCGGCGAGTATGAAGTGACCGATATCTTGTTGGCGTATCTTCGTCAGGAGCGCCTTCGTTACAGCGAACTTCCGTTCTGGTGGATCGACGCCGGCACGCACGAATCGCTGGCCCGGGCCAGGTATATGATATGCGCCGAGGATCCCGCTGGGCGTTTTGCGGCCGAAGAGGAAGAGATGGAGATAGAAATACCGGATAGTGGCGATCGAGGTGATTTCCCGCCGCCGTCCCCAAATCGTTTCGATGTTTAAATTGTATTATCCCGCCTGCTTATGACGGTTGGCATATCCGGCCCGCATAAAATCGAATATCTTCTTGGCCTTTTTGGGGCCGACGCCCTCGATTTCGTTTAATTCCTCAAGTGTAGCCGTAAACAACCGCGACAGCGTTCTGAAATGCAAAAGCATTGAGCGGGCCAGGGCCGGTCCGACATCGGGTAAAAGCCGCACGATCATCTCCTGATTGTCGGTACCTTCAGCCGTTTCTGCCGAATATGCCGCCGAGAGATCATCGGCCGAGACCGGTGATTCAATCTGACCGGAGAGCATAAACAACAACTGGGCGGTTTCGATTTCATTGGCGGTGGTCAAAATCGGAATACGATTTATCGCCGAGATGAATATATGGGCGGCGTGGCGCACGGTAATATCAAGGGTCGGATCAGCCAGGGGATCACCGCCCTCGATGATGATAATCGGATTGATGAATTCTCTTTTGAGTTCGAGAACTTCTCTGTAAACACGGCGGCTTTTCAATGCTTCGGTGAATTCATCAGCGGTCTGATACCAGATACCGATATTAGATGACAGCACAAACTCGCCGCGGCGCAACGACAAAAACCGGATATTGGTGTCGAGATCGGCCAGAAGCCGCGCCACCGGGTTTTTTCGCAGTCGCGAACTGATGATGATACTGAAGTTATTCATGTTGCTTCCCTCGTTTTGTGTGAGGTCCAATGTCGGTGCCGTATACCGGAAATCTTGTGGATCAGGGGTGTGGAATTATTGCTTCAATTATTATAACGTTTGAGCACTGATTTTGTTCGAGTAATCCGGCGGGATAAGGCAACAAAAACGCCCCCGGTTGAAACCGGGGGCGTTGTAACATCAGGTTTTGCGTTCTTTCTTTTGCGCCGCGGGAAAAAGAACGTTGTTCAGTATCAGGCGATATCCCGGCGAGTGCTTGTGCAACTCCAGTTCGGTCGGCGGATCGTGGACCATGTGACGGTAATCTTCGGGATCATGACCCGATAAAAACGTAAAGGTCCCGCGACCATGGTTGCCATGGATATACCGCACTTCATCGTACTCCAGTGGTTGGCCCAGGACGATAACAAATTTTTTCAGAAGCGATTTGCGGAGACCGGTAGTCTGTCCCATGAAACCGCCTACCGCCCCGGTATGGCACTGCACCAGCATGGTCGGTACGGGATCGAATTTGGCCGAGAATTCAAAGAGAAAGAAAATATCATCATCGGGCAGCGTAAACCGTTCCAGTCGATCGGGGTAGGTGTCGATGTTGCTGTGACGGTACCGCATCGGGTCCAGTTCGAGTGTGAAATTCTCATAGGCCAGAGTGGCCGAAAAATCAAGCTTGCTCTGGCAGCCCGGGTCAATGGGATCGCCATCGAATACCGCCGGGACAATATCGGTCGAATGTGCGGCCAGGGCAATATCAAGCGTTTCAGCGGCACTGCACATGGCAAATAAAAATCCGCCGCGGGTCACGTAGTCTTTTATCGTGCGGGCGACCGCTTTTTTGCATTCACTGACCTTATTGAAACCAAGTTTGCGCGCCATAGCCTCGTTCGTGGCGACATCCTGCTGATACCAGAGCTGATTATGAAATGAGGCATAGAATTTGCCGTACTGGCCGGTAAAATCTTCATGATGCAGGTGCAGCCAGTCGTACTGCTCCAGTTCGCCATTGAGGACTTCTTCGTCCCAAAGCATATCATAGGGAATTTCGGCGTATTCGAGAGCCAAACGGACAGCATCGTCCCAGGGTTGAAGCGTTGAGGGCGAATATACCGCCACGTTGGGAGCTTTTTCCAGGCGGGCTCGCTCCATGTTCTCGACTTCGATCGTGCGGAAAACCTCGGCCACCGCCGCACTGCTCACCGGTTCGAAGCCGACGCCGCGGATCAGGCAGAGATCACGGTTGCCGGGATTATCGTCGATTAAAAATGATCCCGCGCGGTAATTGAGAAGCCATTCGGCCTGCTGATTGTCTTTCAGGCAGGCATAGATGACGCCATAGGCTTTGAGATGGTCGGTCTGGACATCATCCATCGGGATCAAAAGCATCCCGGCGAGGATATTCCCTGTAAATATGAGAAGAAAGAGTCCGGTTAGAAGTATGCGCATCATCATGGTCATCCCATACAGTTGTTTCGAAGTAATGAATCAGTTATCAGTTACAGGTTATACGCTGTTATCGGCCGGAGTTTTCATCTTTGGCATCTTTTGGAGCCGTTTCCTTCCGATATTTCCGGAAAGCCGCCATGTACTGCGCAATCTTCCGCTCACGGCCCCGGTCGGTCGGATGATAATACTGATGATCCCTGATATTATCCGGCAAAAAGGTCTGCTCGACAAATGGCGTATCCGAATCGGGTGGATAAATATATCCCTCGCCATAGCCGATGTCTTTCATCAGCCGGGTCGGGGCATTACGAATGTGCAGCGGCACCGGGAGATTTTCGGTTTCCTCGACCACGCCAAGAACTTTGCCGAAGGCCCGGTATATCGAAACCGACTTGGGGGCAGTAGCCAGATACACTACTGCCTGCGCAATCGCCAGTTCGCCCTCGGGATACCCCAGCAAACGATATGATTCCAGCGCCGACATGCAAAAAGTCAGAGCAAAGGGATCAGCCATACCGACATCCTCTGAGGCAAAACGGACCAGGCGGCGCAAAATATAAATCGGATCTTCACCGCCGCGCAGCATGCGGGCCAGCCAGTACAGGCCGGCATCGACATCGCCGCCGCGCAACGATTTATGTAAAGCCGAGATGATGTTGTAATGCTCTTCGGCCGATTTATCGTAAATCACCGCGCGCCGACCGATGACGGCTTTGAGCCGATCGGTAGTGATCTCAGTGCGATCGTCGATTTCAGACGCCGCTGTCTCGAGGATAGACAATGCCCGGCGGGCGTCGCCATCAGCATACTCGGCCAGCGTATCGAGGGCGTTGGCCGCGATAGTCAGATTTTGCCGGCCCAGTCCGCGGTTATTGTCGACCAGCGCGCTTCGAAGAATCTTCTTGATATGCTCCGCCGTGAGGCGTTCCAACACATAGACCTGCACCCGCGAGAGCAGCGGTGTATTGACTTCGAACGAGGGATTTTCGGTGGTGGCGCCAATCAGTATGATCGAGCCATCCTCTACATATGGCAAAAACGCATCCTGCTGGGCTTTGTTGAAGCGATGAATTTCATCGATGAAGAGATAAGTCTGGGTGCCATACATTGCTTTTCGCTTGCGGGCCATGGCGATAACTTCCTTGAGTTCCTTAATTGAGGAAATCACGGCCGAATAGGGAAAAAATTCGCCCCGGCAGGTGACAGCGATAATATGGGCCAGGGTGGTTTTGCCGCTGCCCGGCGGCCCCCAGAAAATCAGCGAGGTTACCCGGCCCTGTTCGATAGCACGGCGAAGCGGCATACCGGCACCGATGACCTTCTCCTGACCAACAAACTCATCCAGCGTCCGCGGTCGCATGCGATCTGCCAGCGGTCGCAACCGTTCGCCATCGGCGGCCTGTTCTGGTGATGGTTCAAACATATCCATAAGGCCTTAATATAATGAAAGATGATGACGATCCTACGGTGCCGTATCACTTTTTTTTGGGATATCTCAACGTGGTGTGATATAACCATGTCAGTTCCTCATACACCCTCTCTAATTTCGTAAATCGTTGATAAGCATATTGTTTTCATGGAATCGTTATAGCTCGTTCATGTTACCGTACTCACGGGTGTCAGTAATGTGGACAATATTAATCTACGAACAATTGGTGGGGATGAGCAAGCGGCCGGAGGAGAAGGAGTCTGTACGTGTAAGTCGTTGTGAATCTATAGATAGCGAAAATAGACATATAATACCCCCGAAGTGGCATAACAATTGCTGATCTTATACATGGAATATTGAACACGCGTTTTTCATCTATGGAGGAAACAATGAACTTTCGAAACGTCTTGAATCTGGCCCTGGCTCTGCTGATCCTGACCGCGGCCAATGCTTATGCCGGCTACTCCTGGCATGCCACCAATATCAATGGCAACCAGGCTCCGCCGCCATACGGCCTTCGTCTCGATGGCTTCTTCACCGGTAGTGCCAGCGATGAAGTAACCTTCAGCTTCGATAACGTCTGGTTCCATGAATACGACGATAACACGGCTGAACTGGTCGGCGACATCTCAGTGGCCGAATTCAATAACACGGGCGGTCCGGGTGCCTATGCGTCTGACTGGATGCTTAATGTCCAGTTCGAGCGCCTGACCTCAGCCGCTGATCTGGCCAATATCGACCCGGGTCACTGGGATCCCAGCTGGCGCTATTACAAGATAGTCGACAATGGTATGGAACTGGTCAACAAGGCTGACGCCAATGATAACGCCACGCTGTGGACGTATCCTTTCGATTTGACCAAACCGTTCCAGGTGGGCGATGGCGCCAACGGCAAAAACAATAACTTCGGCGCATCCGGCTGGTTGAACTGGGAACATTATCTGGCTGACGGCACCACTATTGGTGATGTTGATCGTCATTATACTTCATCTGACTTCCTGATGGACCTGAATCCGATTCCGGAACCGAGCACAATCATGTTGTTCGGTCTGGGACTGATTCCGGTCGGTCTGAGTTTGCGCCGTTTCATGGGTTAAACATCCCGCCGCCTTGGCAAATGTAACCGGGGTCGCCTGCGCGACTCCGGTTTTTTTCTTTTTACCAAGAGACTTCCGAATTTTAAAAAACTCTAAAGCTTTTATCGAAAATATATCGTCAATTGCAAAAACGTTATTGACCGACCGGTCGGTATTAATTAAAGTATAGATCCGGAATTAATAAAATGGCGGTTTTTTTTGAAACTTGACTTGATATTAGACGTAAAGGTCATAACATGACCGATCAGTCATATGGTGAATTATGAGTAGTGAAGATAAAAAACCGACCGAAATACGCAAGGAGCGCGAAAAGGAAGCGCGTCGCGACGCAATATTAAATGCGGCGGCCAATGTGTTTTCCGTCAAGGGTTTCCATGATGCCACCATCGATGAAATAGCGGCCGAGGCGGAACTGGCCAAGGGCACATTATATAACTACTATCGTGATAAGCAGGATCTTTTCGTGTCGCTGTTGCGCTGGGGCAGCGAGCAGTTTATTGATTTGCTGGTCGATTCGATCGGCAGGTTTGACAGCCTAACGGCATTTATTTCGCACGTGTTGAGTTTTACTGTCAATGGTATGCTGGAGCACAAATATCTGACCAAAACTTTATTGTCGGTGGGGTCGCATATTTCAGATACCCTTCGTGAGGAATTGTTTGCTGATCTTAAAAAATGGCACACAGAGGTACCGCATATTCTGGCCGAGGCTATGGCGCAGTTGCCGGAGACCAAAGTGTTGCCGATGGAAGAACGGCTGGTCGGGGCCAGGATGATGCTGGCTGCAGCCAAGATAATGTTTATGGCACGGGTGGCCGATGATACCGAGGCTGATCCCGGGCCGGATGAAATAGATATTTATACCCGGTTTTTATGCCGGGCGTTAGGTACGGAGCGGATTTCATGCGAGTAATTTGTCTGTTCGGCGCGGCATTTTTGTTTTTATCAGCCTGTCTGGGCGCCGAGACCCTGACATTGACCAGAGATAAGGCCGTGGCTCTGGCCCTGGAACGCAACGAACGATTCCAGAAAGTCAAGCTGGAAGCGAATCGAGTGCGCGGGCAGTTTATCGAAGCTCGGGCGGGGGCGTTTCCACAATTATCGTTGTCGGCCAATTACACTCGGACGATTGACCTGCAGACATCGTTTCTGACCATGTCGACCGAGGACGAATCCGATGGTGAAGAGGGTTTCGGCAATGGCCGCATCAAACTTGAATTCGGGACGCCGCACAGTTATCAGTTCGGTTTGAGTCTCTATCAGCCTTTGTATGCGCCCGGGGTTGGTTCAGCCATTCAGATCGCCAAATATGGTTACGTCTATACTGACGAACGCATCAAAGCGGCCCGTCATGATATCTCGACTGAGGCGGACAAGGCCTATCTCGATGCGATCGCCGCCCGCGAAGCAGCCTTCGTATATCGAGAAGCTCAGGCGCTGGCGGATTCCAATCTGGCCGTGGTGCGCCGTCTGTTTGATCAGGGGCGGGCCTCCGAATACGATCTGCTCAGGGCGCAGGTACGGGCCGCCAACGCCCGGCCTGATCGCATTGCCGCTGAAAACGCGCAGCGGCTGGCGCTCGATGCCCTGCGGGTAATGCTGTCGCTGCCGGCCACGACCGATCTTGTTTTGCAGGAAGACATTGACATTATCGATACCCCCGAGGCTGAGCTTGCCCCCCTGATCGATGAGGCCTTCAGGCAGCGCCCGGAGATACAGCAAAGCGAGCAAATGATTAAGATTCGGGAAAAGAACATCAACATCGAACGGCGCGGGGTGCTGCCCAATCTGGGTGTTCGCGGGGGGGTATCCTGGGATAAATTTCTGGACGATTTCAAGTCGCCATTGGGTGATGAAGACTGGAACCGTTCTTCGAATGTCATGGTCACGTTTACCTGGAATATTTTCGATGGCTTCTATACCAAGGGCCGCATCAAGCAGGCCCAGGTCGATCTGCATCAGAGCCGCCTGGACGACAATCAACTGCGCAATACGGTCCGACTTGAAGTCCGTGATGCCTACGGCAATGCCCGGGAAGCGTCGCAGCGGGTTGCGGCGCTGGGTGAGACAGTTGATCAGGCGCAGCGTGGCGTCGAGATCGCCCAGGTCCGCTATCAAAATGGTGTCGGGACACAATTGGAAGTGCTCGATGCCCAGGTTGCGCTGACACGGGCGCGAGTCAATAGAATTACGGCAATACACGACCTGGCAGTGGCGGTTGCCGAACTGCGCCGCGCGGTCGGACGGGATTGGGCTCCACAATGGTGAGGATACTGACTATGAAGACAGCATACAGACTTTTCATTTCATGCATCTGCTTCGGCCTGATGATCGGATGCACCGACAAGACTATTGTCGAAGATAAGGAGCCGGAAGCGGTTGCGATTCAGACGGCTCCGGTTCTGCAGGACGATTTCATTGTGACGGCTGATTTCGGCGGCACCCTGCGAGGTGATCAGCAAACCCAGGTGATCTCAAAGATACTGGGTACCGTTAGTGAAATACCGGTCAAGATCGGCCAGCGTGTCAAGGAAGGCGATATCCTGGTAAAATTCGATCCCAATGGGGTGCAGTCGCAATTCCGTCAGACGGAAGCGCAGTACCTCAACGCTGAAAAGACATACCGGCAAAGCAAGGCGCTCTATGATGCCGGGGCGATCTCGGAATCTGAATTCGATGCTGCTGAGACAGCCTATATCGTAGCCAAAGCTGCCTATGATGCCACCCGGCAATCGTTTAATATCACAGCGCCGTTTACCGGAGTTGTCGCCGATATTCCGATTCGCCTCGGTGACGAGCTTTCGGCCGGCATACCGGTGGTTGAAATCGCCGATGTCGGCGCGCTTCGCCTGGTCCTTGATGTCCCCACCTCACAGGTAGCGCAGCTCGAGACCGGGCAGCCGGTGCGGGTAAATTCGCCGTTTGATACCTCGATTGCCATGACCGGTGAGATTATCAGCATCGCCGATGCCGCCAATCAGGCCACCCGCAGCTTTGAAGTCGAATGCCGCTTCACTGATGCCCCGAAAGTGTTTGCACCGGGTATGTACGTGGTCGCGGAAATCGAAGTCAAAACACTGGAAGACGCCACGGTTGTCAGCAATGATGCTATCCTGTACCGTTCCGGGAAACCGATCACATACGTGATCATAGATGATGCTGCCGCCCTGATAGATCTGATTGTTCTGGCCAGCAGCCATGGCCACAGTGCGGTCGAAGGCAACCTCCAGCCGGGACAGCGGGTAGTGACAGTCGGACAGAAGAACTTGACACCGGGTGCACGGGTGCGGGAGGCCGGTCGATGATTTTATCCAAGATATCCATCAGGCAGCCGGTTTTTGCCACGATGATGATTGTGGCCCTGCTGGTGCTTGGTATTACGTCCTTTTTCGCCCTGGATGTGGATCTTTTTCCTGACATCGACTTTCCCTTTGTCGTGGTGACAGTCGTCTATCCCGGCGCCAGTGCTGAAGCCGTTGAACTCGATGTTACCAAGGAGATCGAGGATGCCGTCGTGACTATCGCCGGCATCAGGGATATTCAATCAACGTCGCAGGAGGGATTCTCCACGACCCTGATCCAGTTTGAGCTGGGTATCGATGGTATCGATGCCGCCGCCGAAGTACGGGATAAAATTTCGACAATCCGGGCCGAATTGCCTGATGATATCGAAGAGCCGGTGATTCAGCGGTATGATCCATCCGAACAGCCGATTATGACGTTGTCGGTTTCCGGTTCGCAGTCGCTCCGTGATTTGACTGATTTCGTCGACGACAATATCAAACCGCGCCTTGAATCGGTGTCGGGTGTGGGCGCGGCGACGGTCGTGGGCGGCGCCGAACGGGAAATCCAGGTGCGACTTAACCCCATGGCGCTGAAAGCATTCGATATTACGCCGGCCATGATCAGCGAGAAGCTGCGGTCGGAAAATGTCGAAATCCCGGCCGGAACGATCGTTGATGCCAGCCGTGAATGGATTGTCCGTACGATGGGCCGCTTCGGCAGTGTTGATGATATCCGTGAGATGGTCGTCTTTACACCGCAGGGGCGGATGGTCCGGCTTGATGAAATCGCCGAAATACTCGATACCGAGGTTGAGGCGACGTCGGCCTCACGGCTCAATAGCGAAACGGCCATCGGTGTTCAGATACGCCGTCAATCGGGCACCAATACTGTCAGTGTGGCCAACGGCGTCAAAGAAGAGATTGAGTCTATCCGGTCGGAGTTGCCGGCCGGGATGGACATAGTCCTGGTGCGCGATAATTCAACTTTTATCGAAGATTCCATCCACGAGGTATTGACCAATATTATCTGGGGTACTGCTCTGGCCACGCTGGTGATCTTTCTGTTTCTGGCTGATTTCCGAACAACTATTATCGCCGGCATTACGATCCCTATTTCGATTATTGCCACGTTTACAATGATGCGCATGCTCGGGTTTACGATCAACATGATGACCCTGCTGGGGTTGTCGCTGGCGGTGGGGCTTTTGATCGATGATGCCATTGTCGTGATCGAAAATATCTATCGTCACATGGAGATGCGCAAAAAGGCAAGAGAGGCTGCTGAAGACGGCACCGATGAAATCGGTCTGGCGGTCTCGGCGACATCGTTTGCTATCATTGTCGTATTCCTGCCGGTGGCGTTTATGTCGGGGATTGTGGGACAGTTTTTTTACTCCTTTGGAATCACTGTGGCATTTGCGCTGGCGGTCAGTCTGTTCACGGCCTTTACTCTGACTCCGATGTTGTCGGCCAATTTCCTGCTGCCCCGGGGACGCATTGAAAAAAGCCGCATTTACAAGGGGCTCAAAGGCTGGAGCCGGGTCTGGAGCCATATCGAGCAGAATATTTATAAACCGTCACTGGCCTGGTCTCTGCGCAACGGCTTTACCAAGTTCGTCACACTGGCGCTGGCTACGGTGGCTTTTGTATTCGCCATTTTTATTGGTGGCTTTATCGGGTCTGAATTTATTCCTCGTACTGATGAAAACCAACTGGTGGTGTCTTTCGAGGGCCTGGCCGGTGACCGTCTTGTGACAACCATCAATAACATCAAGCCGGTCGAACAAATGCTTCTGGCCAAAGATGAGGTCATGGCCGTTCAGACAACCGTCGGCGGGGCGAATGCGCCTGAATACAAAGGCAGCATTTTCGTCAAACTGATCGATAAATCCGAGCGTGGTGCCTCGGCTGATTCGCTGGTGAAAGTTGTTCGTGAGGACCTCAAGACCATACCCGGCTTTTTCTTTTCGGTTGATCTTCAGGAATCTGAAGGCGGCGACCGTCCGATTGACTTGTCATTGCGCGGTCCCGATCTGAACCAGCTGGAAGAATACAGTATGCAGATTATCGAGCGCATCCAGGACATCCCCGGTGCGGTTGATCTGACAACATCTATGGAACCGGGCAAACCGGAACTCCGCATAAATCTCAATCGGGATCTGGCGGCTGATCTGGGTGTGAGTACGTATCAGCTTGCCTCTGAAATGCGGCAGTACTTCGATGGTGTCGTCACATCCCGCTTTGAAGAAGGCGATGATGAATACGACATCCGGGTTCAGATTGCCGAGAAATACCGTAATAATCCGCAAAGCCTCGGTATGCTGCCAGTGACTTCGAACAAGGAGATCGTGGGCCGTGATCGCTTTGTCGTGCCGTTGGAGCAGATCGCGTCCATCGAACGGACGTCGGGGCCGTCGCAGATAAACCGCTTCAACCGCAGCCGCGAAGTGCGCGTTTCCGGCGGTGTCGTCGACCGGCCGTCCGGTGATGTTCGAGAGGATATCCTCGCCGACCTGGCGACGATGAATCTCAAGCCGGGCTATTCGATTTCGGCGGTAGGTGAGGCCGAATACATGGCCGAATCGTTCCAGAATATCTTCCTGGCCATGTTTCTGGCGGTTATCTTCATCTACCTGGTACTGGCCAGTCTTTACAACAGTTTCACGGATCCCTTGTCGATTATGATGTCGCAGCCGCTGGCGATCGTCGGGGCGTTGCTGTCGCTGTTTTTCTTCGGGACACCATTTTCTCTGATGTCGATGATCGGGATTGTATTGCTTCTCGGGCTGGTGACAAAAAATGCGATTCTGCTGATTGACTTCACCAAACAGCGCCGGGCGCAGGGAATGGATCGCGACGAAGCCCTGCTGGAGGCCGGTCCCATACGGTTTCGCCCGATTGTCATGACTGCCCTTTCGACTATTTTCGGGGTTCTGCCGCTGGCTCTGGCTATCGGCGCCGGTGCTGAATTCCGGGCGCCGATTGCACGGGCCGTGATCGGTGGCATGATTTCTTCGACCATCTTGACCCTGGTCGTGATTCCGGTGGTCTATGCTGTCGTTGATGACTGGACATCTTTCCTGGCGCGTATTTTTGGCGTCAAACGGAACCCGGCCGAAGCTGAGACTGTACAAGAATCGTAACGGAAATGTTTGTTGTGCCACGGGCGGCCGGTTGAAGGACTAACCGGCCGCTTTTTTTGTATCAGTTTACAGGGAAATCAATGGCGGGGATGTATGCCGTCGCTGGGAGATGATACGATCGACTATCGCCAGCAAAACAAATCCGAGAATAATCGCTCCGGCAAACGGCAGACTGAACGGCAACTCCGATGTCGAGGCAACCAATTTCTGCAGGCCGATACTGTTGACCCAGGCAATCAGGCTATCCCAGCCGGGGATAAGTCCGGTCAATGTTTCGGGCTTCATAAAAATCATAACTGAAGCCAGACCAATAGTTACCGAGGCGACCACCACCAGCCAGTCGGCGCTCAGGTGCGGCTCTTGCGGGGTTGCTTGCACATCCATCTTGACCGTGGCGGCCACCCGCGCGGCGAAGTCAATCGACAATTCCGGTTCAGGCATATCCTTCAGAGCCAAATACATTGACTGCAAATCGCGATAGGCCGCCTGATCGGCCTCGGAAACAGCCAGGATTCTCTCGATGTCCTGCGGGTTGGCCGCGACGCCATCGAGATAGGCCTGAAGATCATCATCGGTAAGCTGGCGCTGCATCATAAATCCTCCCGCGCAAAGGCGGCGCTGAGTCTTTTTTTTAGCATTTTTCGGGCCCGAAAAAGATAGCTTTTGACAGTGCCTTCCGGCAACTTCAAAACCTGGCTGATTTCTTCATATGATAATTCCTGCTGATGAAACAATCCGACGATAGTTCTATACACCGGCGGCAGTTTGTCGATTTCCCGTCCGAGCAGAGTGGCCAGTTCACGGTTCTCGAAAACTGTTTCGGGCGTTGTAGCGGCTGGATCGGCAGCATCATGGGGAGTATCGTCGTTCTGGAGATCATCATACAACGGCAGTTTCTTCTTTTCCAGAAAATTCAAACTGGTGTTACAGGCGATTCGCCCGATCCAGGTGGACAGTTTGGACTCGAACCGGAAACTGGGCAAATGCTGATACACTTTGAAAAAAACCTCCTGGCAAATATCTTCCCGATCGGCTGTGACAGGGACCATGCGAAAGACAATCTGGGCAACCAGTCGTTGATATTGTCTGACCAGATCGGCAAACGCCCTCTGGTCACCGGCACGGACTTTGTCGACAAGTTCTCGGGAATTTTCCATACACCTTCCTACGGATCAGACCGGTCTGGTCCGCGAAAGTTACAAAAAAAGATTATTTAGCGATGCAACTTTTCCTGCCGCGGGCGGTCCGATAGGGCAGAAGATAACAAACCAAGCGCCGAGATTCGGCCGAAGGAGGAAAGTCCGATGTCAGAATTTTGGGATTATTCACCGGTATTTATCATTTTTCCGGTCTGGGCCCTGGTGATGAAATGGTGGTTCGAATATCGAACCCGGAAGCAGTTAATTGACAAGGGGTTGGTCGATGAAAAAGTGAAGTTCCTCAACTTCGATACCATGGCTCATTATGCCCCGAGCTCGCTGAAATGGGGTCTGGTCTTTACCCTCTCGGGGCTGGGGTGGATTATTGCCCAGAT
>CAZGLR010000094.1:0-13191 GCA_964526635.1 uncultured Ignavibacteriales bacterium
TATCAAACCGCCCGCCGCCTGGCCGAGGAAAAGGGCTATTTCTATTTCAATCAATATGATACCGCCGAGAATCCGGAAGCCCATTACTCCAGTACCGGACCTGAAATATGGCGCCAGACAGAGGGCAAAATCACCCATATTATAGCCGGTATCGGCACCGGGGGAACCCTCTCCGGCACTGCCCGGTATCTCAAGGAACAGAATCCCAAAGTCAAAGCAATTGCTGTTGATCCACCGGGATCGCTCTTTGCCCAATATATCAAAAGCGGCAAAATCGGGCCGACTGCCTCTTATTTTGTCGAGGGTATCGGTTCGGACATGGTCACTAAAGCCCTGGACCCATCGGTAATCGACGACGTCATCACAGTCAACGATACCGATTCTTTTGCAATGGCGCGCCTTTTGACGCGTAAATATGGTATCCTGGCTGGTGGATCGTCGGGCACCGCCGCCTTCGCCGCCTGCCAGGTGGCCAAATCAGGCTCCAAAAATGATGTCATTGTCGTTATTTTCCCCGATTCGGCCATTCGATATTTGAGTAAGTGTTTTTCGGACAAATGGATGAAAACACAGGGTTTTGTTGTCGAAGGAGTCAAGTCGCAATGAAAACGGTTCTTGTCTGTTTTGGACTTTTTTTACTTCTTGTTTCTTCCGCATTTGGACAAAAACCAAACCCCCAGGCTGAATTGCCCACAAAACCGCCGGAAAAAGACTATATCTTCCCCCTGGTACCATCGGAACAGGTCTTTTTCTATGGTGTCATTCCGCCCGATTCCTGGGTTTGCCACCACTTCGTGCTGAACAATCCGCACGAGGATACTGTCACCATCGTAGATATGATTCCCGGCTGCGACTGCACCCATTTACCCAAACCGCCGATTTCAATTGCACCCGGTGAGTCATACCTGCTTCGGGCTCTTTTCGATACCCGCACTTATTTCGGTGAAACCAATCGAGATATTGAAATCGTAACGGATTTTGAACCGTCACCCCGCATGGACATCTTTTTTGCGAGTTTGATAACCAATAACTTCCCCGTTGTCGATATCGCCCCGCCTTCAACTGTACTTATGCCCGGCAAAGACCAGCAGCTGTTTACAATCACCAACACGCACAGTCACAATGCGACCTATACCGTACTTATCGATAATGATTCCTCGTTGGCGGTTTCAGATGTCACCTTCCGTCTGCGGCCGGGAAAATCAAAAGAAATTACAGCCTCGGCATTGTGGGGTCTATTTGATCCCGGATTTCATTATCGCAGTCTGGTTCTTGAAATCGAAAGCGATATCACTTATCGCATAACGATACCTGTGAAGCTGAATAAATTTTAGATATTTCCTGATTATCCCTGTAGAATTATGGGAAATCGTCGATATTTAAAATGAGGCCGTGAGTTCGGGGATCACGACAATCACATTTTACTGCTAAACGGCTTCTTTGAATTATGTTTTTGTGAATTTCAGGTTGACAAACGCGGAGATATTTAGCTAATTTCCCGCAGTTACAAGCTTCGAGGGTGACATTCTGCTGTCCCTGGGTAGTTTCCTAGCCCCCTCTACCCAACCAGAGTGCACCCTCTTTTTTTTGCTATTTTGCCTGAATCAGGAAGAACTTATCCTGCTGTAGCAATTATACCCGTTGTATAATCGTAGTTATCATCCCTTGATACAAGCCAGCGGCAAAAACCGCGCGACCAAAGTACTGATTCCAAGATCATGAACTGCCCGCGAGACATCATCGATGTTTTTATACGCATATCCGGCTTCTTCGGCCAGTCCCTTGAGATGATCTGTTTTTATCAGTATCCCCTTCCCGGCCAGTTGTTGCTGGAGGGCATCGCCGCGAATTTGCTTTTTGGCTTTCGTGCGGGACATGACCCTCCCTGAACCATGCAGGGTTGTCCCGAAATATTCAGCTTCGGCTGTCGTAGTGCCCGCAAAGAGCGCCGAGCCGGTTTCCATCGAACCGCCGACGATAACCGGTTGACCGATATGCGAATATGCTGCCGGAACAGCGGCATTGGCCGGCCCGAATGAACGGGTGGCCCCTTTACGATGTACCAGCACCGTTTTGCGTTTACCATCGATATCGTAGTCCTCAAACCGCGCGATATTATGTGCGACATCATACAGCAGGCTCAAATCCAGCTCTTCCCACGGCTTCTCAAAGACTTTGGAGAACACTTTACGAATATGATTGGTGATGACCTGTCGGTTGGCGAAAGCCGAATTGGCGGCGCAGGCCATAGCGCTGTAATAGGCTTGTCCATCGGATGAATCGATCGGTGCGGCAGCCAGCTCCCGATCGCGTAGATCAATGCCGTATGATTTTGCGTTTTGCGTGAATATCTTCAGATAATCTGTGGCAATTTGATGCCCGAATCCCCGCGAGCCGCAATGCACAGCCAGGACGACTTGCCCCGGTGTATGAACGCCAAAGGCTTCGGCATATACCGGATGATGCAAATTTTCGACGGTCAGATACTCAATTTCCAGATAATGATTTCCCGAACCCAGCGTTCCGATTTGATTGATACCTCGCTTGACGGCTTTATCAGATACAGCATCCGAATCGGCACCCTCGATTTTACCCTGCGATTCGGTGTTTTCCACATCGCTGTCGGTGGCCATGCCCTGCTCCCGGCACCACTGAGCGCCGTCTTTCATGAGGGCTTTGAATTCACTGTCTGCGAGATTCAGCAACCCCTTTTTGCCCACGCCTGAGGGTATCGCATGAAAGAGCGCCTCGACCAGTTTCGGCAGCCGTGGCTTGATGTCGTCCAGCGTCAAACTCGTCCGAATCAGGCGCATCCCGCAATTGATATCAAAACCAATACCACCCGGTGAAATCACGCCATTGCGGCTGTCAAAGGCCGCCACCCCGCCAATCGGGAAGCCATACCCCCGATGCGCATCGGGCATGCAATAGGCGTATTTCTGGATGCCCGGCAGACAGGCGACATTAGTGATCTGCTCGATGACACCTTCATCGATTCCGGAAATCAGTACATCGGATGATAGTATCCGGGCGGGAACCCGCATACCCGGCTTGGCGCTGGTTGGAATTTCCCAGATTCCCGGCGAGATTTTTTCCATCGGCATCATAAGTCGAAAATCACCTGGCCGGTATATATGTCCCCGGCTCGTTTGACTTCGAGTTTGTAGTAAGTAACCGCTTTAAGGTCATGCGCGGCGCCATGACGACCACGGTCATAGGCCACCGTGCCGATCTCCCCGGTCAACCGGACACTGCGGCCGCCATCAATTTTAATATCATAGCTGACCGCCAGGGTGGCGTCGGCATCGAACAAGTACAGCAGTTCCGATAACCAGTCGATCAAAAGCTGCTCGACCGTATCGGCCTCCAGCGAAAACTCAAGTATCTTATTCGGCACTTCGCGGACAACCTGCCCGACCATAATCTCCTGCATGCCCTCAGCCGCGGCAATAAACAGATTATCAAGGCTGTCGGCCCGCAGGGCCAGGCCGGTGTCGGCCACGGTGTGGGCATCTGATATCGAATGTTCTCTCATAAAAAAACCGCTCGTTCTATATAAAACGAGCGGAATCTACTAAAACGCAAGTCGTCTTAGGCTTTTTCTATGCACTCAACCGGGCACACAGCAACGCAGTGGGGACCTTCATCCTGGTCTTCACATTCATTACACGTATCCGGATCAATGACGTAGATATCGCCTTCCTCAATGGATTCGGTCGGACATTCAGGGAGGCAAAGCCCACAGGCTGTGCATTCGTCTGTGATCTTCATTGCCATTTTGCTTACTCCTCGTGTAGTTCAAAAGGTTTCAACAACCCTTTCATGGCGAGTATATATCGACCTCATCTATAATACAAGGACAAAGTAAGAAAATTTCAGAAAAAATGGATATCTGCAAACTGGTCCGTGATTGATAGTTACCGTACTTGTCGATTTTTGCAACGAACTAAATCGACAGAGTTGTATCGCCGGATTACTACGCCGGACCACAGGTTGGCGCCACACCGCCTTTGAAGACATAATTGATGATCAAAACCGCATCCCCGACATTGATGTTGCCATCGGCATTGGCGTCACCTTCGGGGGGACAATACGGTGCCGGTCCACCCTTGAATACATAGCCTATCAAATGGACGCCATCGCCGACATTGACGCTGCTGTCGTCATTGGAATCGCCGGCAACATTGCAGCAGGTTGGATTACACGGGTTGCTGCCCAGAAAACCATAATGATCCAGCCCGGCCGAAAGCGACGAAAACAAAAGCACGGCCAGACAAATAGTCAGCAGTTGTACGACATTCATACCGGATTCCTCCTGGATAAAACATTGTGAGTACAAGAGAAGTCTAATTTGTTGACCATCAATGGTCAAGTTAGCTTTGTGTTAGTATTGATAGGGGGGATTTATGGCGAAGCCGGGGTCTCCCCCGGCTTCGCACAGAGATGAAACTTACTTGCGCAGCGGCTGGCCGCAGGCGGTTATCCACTGGCAGCAATAACACGGTTTCGGACCACCCTTGAAGACATAGTTGATGAGGTACACACCATCACCGACATTCAAATTGCAGTCGCAATTGGCATCACCGCTGCACAGGAGATACGGCACCGGTCCCGGACCTCCCTTGAAGACGTAGTTGATGACGTACACCGCATCCCCGACGTTGATGGTGCCGTCACCATTGGCATCGCCCGGTATGCAATCGCACTTAAACGGATTGACGCAAGTGCATGCAACCGGTGCCGGGCCGCCGGTCGTCAAGAAGGCCGTCAGATAATCGATATCTTCCTGATCGACACAGCAGTCGCCATTGACATCGGCATTGGCCGGAACCGGAGGATTGGGCCCTCCGGTATAGAGCCAGGATATCAGGAAGGTGACATCGGAGATATCTATGAAACCGTCGCCGTTCACATCACCCGGGAACTGGTTGGCGCAGGTATCTTCCTCGCCTCCGGTAATGACAAAAGACAGATCCAGCGACTGAACGAAATCCGGCGGTTCATACATCTCAACCCAGAAATATTCGCCCAGGAAAGCCCAGACAGCATCGTCGTTGAAATGCTCAATCGACGATTTCCAGCCCCATTGACCCGGAATCGACGGATCGAGTATCGCTGAAATATTCAGCCAGTAAATGGTGCCCTCATCCTGCCAGAACCAGTCAAGTGAATCCAGGTAAATATCATACTGGAAGTAGTTGAAATGGTCATCCGGGAAAATAAGCATCTGGCTGGGATCATACCAACCCTCTGGAGTAGGAGGATCAAGCGGCGTCGGGTTGAAACGCGTAACCTCGCGTTCCCAGATCACCGGTCCGGGACGGCTGTATGGCACCTCCGGAGGATTGGCCGGGATATCCAGATGAATACTAAGGATAAATGATTCAATCCTTCCCGTGATACCATGCATCCAGGATCCCCAGAAATGGACATCCTTAACCCAGCCGGTTTCCGAGCACATCCAGTCGTCGGCCAGGACTATTGGAGCGGTGGCATTGACATCCCAGCCCATCTCGTCGGGCAGTTGTGGATAGTGCATCTTGTGGCCGTCTTCGGGCGTCCACGGATCCTCGCAGGCATCATCGACGCCATTACCGTTGGCATCACCGAGACAGACAGTGTAGTCACCCTGATAGACACCAAGCTGATTCTGACAATCAACCAGTGTAGTGACGATACAGCCTCCGCCCGGCAGACAGCAGGCCCCGAGAATCTGCTGACCCTCGCAGGCATCGTCGATGTTATTTCCATTACCGTCGCCCAGACAGGCCGGGGCGCCGGTGGGTGATGGCACACCGCCGAGATCATCGCAGCACAACGGATCGAGATCGATACAGGAGCCATCCGGCAGACAGCAGGCAATTGTCTGTGCGCTGCAGGCCGTACCGACGCCCTGCGGTATGCCTCCCTGATCGACACAGCACAGCGGATCGAGATCGGCGCAGGTGGCATCCGGGAAGCAGCACGCTTCAATTTGCGTGCAGATCGTACCCGGGCCCTGTGGGTTACCCATAAGGACGTTAACACAACAGATGGGATCAGCCATAACGCAGGAACCAGTCGGCAAACAGCAGGCTTCCTGAGGCTGGCATACTGTCCCGGCGCCCTGTGGCAAACCACCCTGATCGACACAGCACAACGGATCAAGATCCAAGCAGGAACCGTCCGCCATGCAGCACGCTTCAGAGGCCGTGCACATCGAACCCGGACCCTGCGGATTGCCGCCCGCATTCATACAGGAAACCGGGTCAATCATGATACAGGAGCCATCCTGTAAACAACATGCTTCTTCCGGCGGCTCACAGGCATCATCGATGTTATTGCCATTGCCGTCACCCAAACACACACCACCCGGCGGGAGGAAACCGCCCTGCTGCATACAGTCGGTGACAGTCGTGTAAATACACGATCCATCCGGCAGACAGCACGCGGTATCGGGTTCATCGCCCGTTTGCGTGATAACAAAGGACATATCCATCGATGGTCCCAGCAGCTTGCAGGTGTGGATCAAAACACCATTGAGATCAAAGTTGAAGCCACGGACATCAATCGACGCCCATTCCGGGTTATAATCGGGTAAGCGATAGGTGTAGATGTAGTGGCCCTCGGCAAACTCGGTTGCGATCAGCGTAGCCCGCCCAATATATAATTGTTCCGGTACACCCGGAAGCGGCGGATCCTGATTGCCCTCCAGCGTCCAGATATCAGTCGACCAGTTTACGGCCAGTTCGAAGAACATCGGCTGGCCGGGATCGAGCGGGAAGACATCGAATTCGACGACAAAATCTTTGTAACGATCATCGGCAAACGGATGATCATAGAACCAGATATTCCACCAATCCTCTTCGGGATAGAAATACCAGCCCTGTCCGAAGGCGTCCTGTCCACCGCCCCCGAGAAAAAGCCCGGTCGGATCGATTGCAATATTAAAGGCATTGGTGTCGCCCAGATCGCCGGCCTGCGGTTCATACAACTCCTGCCAGTCATATTCGCCAAGACGGGCCCAGACAGCATCGTCATTCCAGTGCTCAATCGATGATTTCCAGCCCCACTGAGTGGCCGCGGGATCGGCTATGATTGCAGAAATATTCAGCCAGTAAATCGTGCCCTCTTCCTGCCAGAACCAGTCGATTGAATCAAGACAGACATTATACATGAAGTACTGGATATGGTTGTCAAACAGTGTTTCACCGGTTTCCGGATCATACCAGCCTTCCGGCGTCTGCGGATCAATAGAGAAGAATTCGAACTGTCCTTCCATTACCTGGCGTTCCCAGAGAATCTCTCCCGGTCGGCTGTAGGTAGCAGTTCCGCAACACGTCTGCACCGGGTAGCCGCCATAAGGATCAAAGGCCGACATGCCGTTGGTCAAAAAGTCGTTGAAGACAGCTTCGTCCTGAATATCAAGCTGGCAGTCACCATTGAGATCCATCCGCCACCATGGATCAGGGGCGGGACCGCCGCTATATAGATAATTCGTGAGATAAGCCAAATCGGCCACGGTCAGGATCAAACCATCGCCATCGGCATCACCATCGGCAAAACAGGTGTCCCCGATCGGAGCGCCGACCGGGATATCGGCATGAATACTGAGGATAAAGGAGACGATCTGTCCCTCGATACCATCCTTCCATGATCCCCAGAAATGGATATCTTTCACCCACCCTGTTTCACTGCACTGCCAGTCATCGGCCAGTACAATTGGTTCGGTTGCGCGGACATCCCAACCCGCTTCATCGGGAAGCTGAGGAAAGTGCATTTTGTGCGGATCCTGGGGTGTCCACATACATTCGCCCTGCGCAGGAGCCTGTCCCCCGATACATAGAGTAAGAAATCCAATAAGCAGACTGGTACGCAGAATAAGAGCCCATACGCCCGCAATTCTGGGCATAACTCCTCCTTTCCCTCACTCGGGATAAATATATAAAATAACGATAAAACTTTGGCCGGCCGGATTGGTGGCGGGGAATCACCGCAAGTCTCAGGTAGCAATGTAGCCGCAAACTAAAAAATGGCCGGACGTAAGGCATGCCGGAGATATTCGTGGGATGTCGTAACCGTGCCCTGCTCTATGTATGTAATATCCATAATATGGATATTTTTGTCAAGGTAAAAGGCGGAGCCGAGACTCTGCGCAGAATGGTCTGAGTAAACCTTACTTACATAGGAATAGTTTGGGGAAACGGCCAGTTAATAAGGCGGCTTCCGGATTCGAACCGGAGAATACAGGTTTTGCAGACCCGCGCCTTACCACTTGGCTAAGCCGCCTTGAAGTTCTGCCAAATAAAAAAGCGGGAGACGAGGCTCGAACTCGCGACAGCCACCTTGGCAAGGTGGTGCTCTACCAACTGAGCTACTCCCGCCTATCAGCGAAGCATCATATATATAATCGGCAGACAGCGAATGTCAACAGGTTTTTCGTGAAATGTTTTTCGTGAAAATGAAGCTGTTCTATGTCCAACAATTATACAATTCAGAAAGCACCCACCACTCATTGAATCAATCCGATCTTGCGCCCGATACGGTCCCGATACCACGGTATCCGTTCTATTGTCTTTTCATAATACCGCATTGCTGCCTCATGGCTCCCGAACTGATACTCAAATAAACAAAGATTAAGATAGCCCTCGAAAGCCCGATCATCAGCGGCGACCATCAGTTGCAACTCATTTTTGCATTCGTCCAGCTCACCGAGGCGGCCATAGGCCTGCGATCGATAAGAATGCAGATAAGGATAATCAGGCAATGGACAATACACGCGGGCCGAATCAAACAATGCCAAAGCCGCCCGGGGATCACCACTATTTAAAGTATGTATACCAGCGGCAAAAAACTCCTCAAACTGAGGAGATACATCAGCCTTGATCCGTGACAACTCAACATCTCCCATCCGTTGGTAAATCGGATGGGCCGCCCCGGAAAAGTAAAAGGCGATAGTCCGGTAATTCCTTAAGAACTCGCTGTATCGGAATAACGCCTTCTCGGCCGGCGCCGACGGCCTGAATCCGGTCGAGAACAGAATGTATTTCGGCTGCCGGGACAAGATATACTCGGCATTATATTTTGTCTCACGCCAGGTACTGGAAACATCCTCGTCAAGAAAAAGCGGATGCCGCGCGATTGTCGTATCGGTCAGCCCCAGCATATCGATGACAGTTCGGCCCGGTAGTTCATAGGCAACCACACCGATCGTTGTCGCCGCCAGGGTAAAGTTGTCAGAATCAACAGCGGTCAGGTTTTTCATCAGCTTCTGCATCTTCGACACCAACCCGATTTCATTCTGATGAAAAGCCCACACAAAATCCCGGGGCGCTATCGACTGCCAGATCATAACAGCCAATATTGCGCTGTATACCAATAATATCCGTTGGTTAATTAATGCAATACTTGATATAAAAACAATCGCCAACAACGCTATAATCGGGACGAAGAAGCGATGGACTTTGAGTACATCCCCGCCAATCAGGACAATGTATACCATATAAATCGCCGCAAACATCGTTACGATTTTCTGCGCTCGATTCATACGGCCAAACGCGATGATCACCGGGAAAAGAAGGACACCATAGCCCCAATAATGTGTCAAATATCGCAATAGATAATCCGCGCCATTGACGAGTTGCGGCCAGGCAAATGAGGTCTTGGCGTAGAATGGATTGGGTAGCAACGCACCGTAATAAACCAGTTTAAACATGGCAAACGGCATCAGAAATATAACCGGCAGGACAAGAATTGAGAATAAAAATGACCATTGCCGTCCGGGATTAATCAGCTCTGCCATAAGAAGAAATACAATCAGCAGTCCCCCCTCTGGCCGCATAAGCGTACTGAGAATAAGCGCAACAGCAAGCAGATGTGAACGGCGCAGATATGCATAGATCGCACCGATGACACACAGGGCAAACGCCGCTGTCTCCAGCCCGGCCCCGGCCCAATAGGCAAAGCTGTAGTTGGTGCCAACGGCCAAAGCGGCCAGTGACGCAACGATTCGCTTATGCGACAAATCGGGCAGAAGACGCAAACTCAGTAGATATGTCACCCCTATCACTCCGATTCCGCACAGGGCCCCGATTATCTTCGAAAAGTAGACATAATGTATTCCGAGGCGTCCCCCGATGATCATCAGGATCGTCCAGAAGAAATTGGTGTATCCCTCCACCCGCTCGCCCGGATTAAACACCAGCTCGTGATCATTGAGATAATTCTCCGCATACCGGAAAGTTATATAGGCATCGTCCTGCGTAAGTCCAAAATAGACAATCATACCCGCATGCAGCCCGAACGCTCCGAGCAGGATAATTATCGTCAGTATAGATTTGAGTTTGGATGAACCGATGGTGCCGTGCCAAATACCCACTGCCACCTATTCCCTGGTCAGGGCTTTACGATACAAATCGATGTACTTTTCTGCCGATTTATTCCAGGAATAGTCTTTTTTCATGCCGTTTTTGACTACCGCACGCCATTTGCGCTTTTTCCCGAACAGTTCCAGCGCGCGGGTAATTGCCTCCAGCAGTTTCTCGCCTTCATAGTCGAGGAATACGAACCCGGTGCCGTTATCATCCGAAACATCGGCAATAGTATCATACAATCCGCCGGTCGCCCGGACGATGGGGACAGTGCCATAGCGCAGGCTGTACAATTGATTCAGTCCCGACGGTTCAAACCGCGACGGCATTAAAAACGCATCGGCGCCGGCCTCGATCCAGTGCGCCATTTCATTATCAAAGCGCAGCACGGCTTTAACCTTGTCGGGATACTGTGTTTCAAGATCGGTCAAAAGATCATGGTATTTCTTATCGCCGGTACCGAGGATAACCAGTTGTGTATTCAGCGTTAAAAACTCGTCCGCGATTTCGGCGAAGATGTCGAAACCTTTTTGATCAGTCAGACGGGTGATCATGCCGAAAAGCGGTGCTTCATCGCGCAGCGGAAGGCCCAGGCGATTGAGCAGCTCAACCTTGCAGGTTCGCTTCCCGCTCAAATTGGAAACAGTGAATTTAGCCGGGATCAGGCTGTCTTTATTGGGTGACCATGTGGAATAATCGACACCATTGAGAATGCCATACACATCTTCACTTCTGGCCCTCAGCACGCCCTCAAGGCCGCAGCCGAACTCACTACTCGACTGGATTTCGACCGCGTAGCGCTCGGAAACTGTATTGATGATATCGCTGAAGCTGATAGCCGCCTTCATGAAGTTCACCTGTTTCCAGTACTCAAATGGTCCCGTAGAATAAAAGAGTTCATCGGGCAAATTAAGCTTGGAAAAAGTCGCTTCCGGAAACAAACCCTGGAAAGCCATATTGTGTATGGTAAACAGCGCTCGTGATCCCGAATAAAAGGGATCGTCCTTGTACGCAGTCTTCAAATATGTCGGAACCAGCGCCGCTTGCCAGTCATTGGCATGAAAAATATCAACCGGCCATTGGAGAATTTTGGCAGCCTCGAGCGCGGCCTGCGAGAAGAAGATGAACCGTTCATCATTGTCAGTATAATCCGAGCCGGTATCCGGATCGCTGTAAAGCGCCGGACGATTAAAATACTTGTCCTGCGAGATAAAGACATACTCGAGATTTCGTACCGGATCTTCAAGCAGTTCAAGGGAAAAGGGATGCTCAGTCTTACCGACCCGGACAGTTCCCTGTCCGCCATTTCGGGTGCCGCGCAGCAGGTGTTCCGGGATAGCGGCATATTTCGGCATAACCACTTTGACGGTATGGCCCAGATCGGCAATAACTTTGGGCAAAAAACCCGAGACGTCGGCCAGACCACCGGTTTTGGCAAAAGGTACAACTTCGGGTGAAATATAGAGAATGTGAAGCCTGTCCATGGCTTTTCGTTACCTCATAGATACGGTTTCCTGCGATATATTCAACTCGCGCAGAAATCTCGCGGCATCCTCCGGGCAGGTCGGGTTGATGTAGAATCCGGTACCCCATTCAAAACCGGCCACTTTGGTTAACTTGGGAATAATTTCGATATGCCAGTGATAGAAATCACGATATTCCTCGCCGATCGGTGCAGTATGCACAATGAAATTATAGGCCGGGTTGGCCAGGCCTACTTTCAACCGGGTTAGAATGTCGCGCAGGATTGTCGATAACTCGGTCAGCATATCGACATCGGTGTCGATGAAATTGCTGATATGGGCTTTGGCCAGAAGCCATGTTTCAAAAGGAAAACGACTCGCGTAGGGTTCGATGGCAATAAATGAATCCGATTCGGCCACAATCCGCTTCTGATCGGATATTTCCTGCCTGATGATATCGCAGAAAATACATCGTTCCTTGTAATCATAATAGCGCTTGGCGCCCAGGAGTTCTTCGGCTACCCGCTTGGGTATAATCGGGGTGGCGATCAGCTGGCTATGGCTGTGTTCAACCGAGGCCCCCGCCGCTGAACCATGATTTTTAAACAGCAGAATGTACTTAAAACGGTGATCCCGCATCAGGTCCATATAGCGTTCACGATATGCCCAGAGGACATCCTTGAATTGGGAAATCGACAAATCCGGCAAATCCAGATTATGTTCCGGCGTTTCAATAATCACTTCATGGGCGCCGATACCGTTCATACGATCATAAATACCCTCCGGTTCGCGGACCAGTTCGCCCTCGATTACCAGCGCGGGATATTTATTCGAGACCACCCGGAGTTGCCATCCGGGCATATTTGGTTCGGAATTATTGGGCCTGAAAGCCAGAACTTCCGGAGGGGTAGCCGATTCGTTGCCGGGACAGAAAGGGCAGGCTTTGGGCGATATTTGACGACCGGGTTGACCGAAATGTGACGGCCGCTTGCCGCGCTCCGTTGAGATGATTACCCAGCGCCCGATAATCGGATCTTTTCGCAGTTCGGGCATGATGTCTCCTCTACTCGTGGGTACCGCGATCAGTCATAAAAAAATACTCCGACAACATGTATGTGTCAAGATAATCGTCCCCCTATCCTGTTATCGGCATCCATCTATCATCGTTTAACCCGTCGAATTAATGTAAGTTCACGATTACGTCCGTTCCTCGGTCGTTTTTTTGAACAGATACTCGAACAACGATTTATCATCGGATGTGAACTCACGGCCACGCCGCTCCATGACCGTCCGCGCGACCTCCATCGCCTTGTCGACGCGATAAATATCGAAACCTTTTTCGTCGCCCCAACTGAACGACGGCACCTCGCGCGTGGTGA
>CAZGLR010000095.1:0-7610 GCA_964526635.1 uncultured Ignavibacteriales bacterium
GCCAGGACCAGGTGGCGCCATCGGGCGAAGAAATGACAAAGCCGGTGGTCAGGGCGCGGACCCGTTCGTCATTGGCAATATGGAATTGAAACGCGGTAGTCCGGCCGGTCCAGATGGTATCCCCTGAATTGACAGTGACGTCAATTGCGGCTTCGGCTGCGGTCTCTCCCGCCGCGATACCAAGCAGCATGAGGCAGAGCAGTAGCAGACTTCCCCGGAATAGATGCCTTACATAGCTTCGAGATATTGTGTGTCTGTCCATAGAACACCTCGAGAAAAATTTGTGCGTGTCCCTGAAGTAATGATACGACGCTCAGGACGTGGTATTATTTTGCAGTACTGGAATAATATACGGGATGTGATGCCATGATACAACGATTTTTTCGCATTCGCGAAGCGAAATAAATGCTATAAGTCTATCTATGTTAGCGGGTTAGGGGCGTGGTCTGTGATGGTTTTGTCGAAGGTTGGTGATTAATTGCTGGGGCGGGGTTCTCCCGCCCTTGGGAAACAAAGGCAACCAAATAGGGGCGGCTGGACGCCGCCTCTGCACTCGAATGACTCACCACATCCCGCGCATGGGGCATCACCGCCGGAAAAAATGTACTGGATCAGGTAAATCACATCACCGATGTTGACGGTCACACTGCAATCGACATCGCCGGAGGCCAATGGTCCCGGTGGCGGCCCGCCCTTGAAGATATAATTCATAATATATATCGGATCGGCCAGGTTGACGAGATTATCACGGTTGACATCACCGCATTGGGTGACAGCCATCTCGACAACCGGATAACAATAGTAGACGCCAACATCCGGCAGAGTGAAAAACTGCCCGGAACCGGTGGAAAAGCCGAAAAAGTTGCCATTGGGAAAATTGATGCCGCGGATACAGATCTCTCCCGGCGCGGGCGCGGTGACGTGCAGCGAGAGCATGTGCTGCGACGCCCCTGGCAAAATACCGGGGCTGGAGAAAGCCGCGCCGCCGATACCAATCGAGTCGCGCAAGGCGCCATCGATGTCACGCTCGTTGATTATCAGACGGGTAAGGTCAAAGACATTCGCGATCGGATCGAGACGGCTCCCGGGGACGACTGTGACAGCCGCCAGCCCGGAACCGAGGCCGTCGGGGCCCCATCCCCCGACGTCAGTGTAGGACCATATAGCCCCATCGGTGGAACTGAGCTCCCACCCGAGCTGTATGCCGGCCCAGGCGATATCGTTTTCGATGAAGATGTCGAAAGCGGTCGGTTGATTGATGTAGATTGTATCGTGCTGACCCCAGCAGGTCATTTGAATAATGGCGTGATTTTCTGCGGAGACGGCGGATACAAGCAGGCCAATGATGACAAGGGCGGCAAAATGAAGGCGAAAGCGAGGTGTCGGTCTCATATAAAATATATACGGAGATTGAGGATCTTCAAACAAGAGGGAAAGCGGGGGCTTTTTGTCCCACCCGGCGGGTGGGGTACAAGGGAGGTTTTGGAATTTCCGAAATTCCCACCACCCTGCGGGTGGGGTACCGGCTTTTGTCGAAGAAATGTAATCAATTGCATCGGCGGGGTTCTCCGGCATGAACGGAGTGGGTGCAAACTCGGTCGATTGAATTCGATCGCCCAGCGGGCGGGGGGATCCTCGCCCATATGCACAAGTATAGCTGGTACACACACGATGCTATTGATTCATATCAAGAGGGAGTTTACGCGATTGCTGCCTGCTTACGCTATCGGGGCGCCGACTCGTTTCTTTTCAAGCTCAATTGCCTCGATCTGTTTTTTCAGGCGATCTTCGATATCAAGAATCTGGGTTTCATCGTGATACTGCGTGATGTCAAAGCTGGAGAGTGATTTGAGCTCTTCCAGGACCAGCGAGATCATCTCGACCGATTTTTCGATAATCAGCATAGAGGAATAGGCGACTTTGTTATCGTCGTTGATATTGCCCTTTTTAATAGCCAGTCCGACCAGTTGGGCGCGGCCGAGGATAGTCGCGGAGGCGTTGTTGATGTAATGCGACAGAGTAGCGGTGATAGCCTTGAGCGATTCGAGAGCGGCCTTTTTCATCTGTTCGCGGGCAAGCTGGGCCTGCATCTTACGATTTTCCGAGAGCACCGATTCGACCATAAGGTATTGCTTGTAGATCAGGTCGTTGGCATCGAGCAGCAAATCGGTGACTGAGCCGATCTTAATATCGAGGAATTCGGATTCACTGATCAGTTTGCTGAGGATTTTTTCCTGCAGATCGGCGAAAGTCGTCTTGCCGATCCCGAGTGATTCAGCCAGAGCGTCGATCCGTTCGATTTCTTCTGGTTCAGGCGGGGGCATCTGGCAGGTGCGGAATTTAGAGATCATATCTCCCAGTGCCACGATACGGGTCAGGCGACTGGAATCTTCGACATCATCTTTGTCGAAGACATCATGATGCGCGCCGATAACTTCGCCGATAAAGCCGGGAATGTGCCATTGATCGAGCAGGAATTTCCCCACTTTGGCGTGGGTGGTGTTCCAATATTCCTGTTCGAGCTTGATCAGTGATTCGCCGGATTCGACCAGTTTCCAAAGACGCTTAAACTGATCAGTAAAGTTGGCCTCGAGAATCAGAAGCCCGATATCATGAAGCAGGCCGGCTACGAAGGCCTCTTCCGACGGCCGATAAGCGCAGGCCTGGGCGATTTCACGGGAGGCGATAGCCACTTCCAGACTGTGGCGCCAGAAGCGGGTTCGGTCGATGATTTCGTTTTCAGCATCGAAGAACTTATACAGGCTGGTGGATAACGCCAATGTCTTGACCGCGCGGGTACCGAGAGTCATGACCGCCTGATTGATTGTAGATATCTCCCGGGCGGGGCCGTAGAACGGCGAGTTGGCAATTCGAAGGAGACGAGCGGTCAGAGCCGGATCGCGCATGATAACTCTGGCGATTTCATCGGTGGAGCAGTCGTCCTGATCGACGACCCTGATGACCTCGACCAGAACCTGCGGCAAAGAAGTCAGCTCTTTGCTGTCCTTCAGAAGCTGAAATATGGTTTTTTCCGACATATGGCTACCTATAGTAGCAATATCGGCCGCAGCTTACAAAGGTTTAGAAAGTTTAGTGTTCAGCTTACGATTTAGCCGTTTCTGGCGATGGATCATTTCGTTACGCTGACTTGGGTTCAACTCGAGTTGAAGGATGAAATTGACTGTCTCGAGGGCGTTTTCCGGATCTTTTTCCCGATGTTCCTGGTGTTTAGCCAGTTCGAGTAGATGGCGTAGAACGACGGGATCGTCGTCGGTATCAGTGGCTGAGCGCCATATGGCGGAGGCATCGTCGAAATAACCCAGTGATTTCAGGGCCAGTGAGTACTGCAGGCGGGCGATCAGTGAGGATTCATCGAAATAACCGGGACCGATCTGCTGCATGTAGGTATGGAGATCATTGAAACGGCGATGGCGGAAGAAATGATTGATGACACCCTCGAGAAGCGGGGCGCCATTGATCCGTTCGGGGCGGCCGAGTACCTCTGGAATACAGCGGGTCACCAGAGCCAGGGAGATGACATCGAGGCGATTATGGCGAATAATTTCGGGGATCATGCCGGGCTGGCGGTCATAAAGATAATCGAAGTACTTCATCGGGATCATGTAGCCGGGAATATCATCTCCCCGATCGAATGAGAGGAGGCATTTTTCCATCGAAATCAGGCTGCAATCCTCGCCCAGGCGCCTAAAGAGCGAACGGGCCGGATGCAGGATATCGAGGTGATCATCGAGTTCCGGGATCGGCATTCTATTCAAAGTCAGCCGCCCGACCAGCATCGGCCAGTCAAATGATTTGCCGTTGTAGGAGACCATAATCGAGCCCGCCGGGAGTTCATCGCCGGAGAGTTTAAGCAACAGCGGTTCATTGGGATAATCAGGCAGGAAATACTGTGTGACGCGGAAGGTCGTGTTGTCTATGAAACGACCGAATCCGCAGAGAAAGATCATCATCCCGGTACCGCCGGAAAGGCCGGTGGTTTCGGTATCGAAAAAGACAAAGCGCGTCGGGTCAACAAAGCTGTCGTCTCCCCCAATTGCGAAATGCCAGTTGCAATAGAGATCGGTTCGGAGATGGTCGGCAATATCTTTGAGATCGGCGTAGGGGAAAATCGTATGATCGTCGACAATTCGCAGAATAGTGCCGCCATCCTGCTGGATTATATCTGCTTCAAGCAGCTCGGCGAGGTCACAGAGGGTATCATCGACCGGTATCTCTTCGCCGGGAAGCTGATAGTATTGATTAAGGGTTTGTAGGCGTCGTTTGCGCGGCATGGTTTAATTCTTCGATTGTTTGCCGGAGTATAGTCGGCACATTACTGACATCGAGCTGCTCGATAAATTTCGCGGTTTTGTCCGGATCGGCCCGATGCGCCAGCGGCAGCACCGCCGAAATAAGATACGGATTATCAGTAACGAGATATGGCGTCAGCGCGGAATAAGCGACCAGGCAGGTATCACGGGTGAAGGCGTTGAGCATCATGATCTGCATATCAGGCGTGGCTGAGTTGAGGTACGGCAATAGATAACCGGGACGCTGGTCGCAGTCGATACCAGCCAGGGCGTCGACGGCAGCCATGCGGACGCCATAATAGTCATCATCGAGCGCGTAAATAAGCTCGGAGATAAAATGTTCTCCCCCGAGCCGTTCGGCCGACACGGCGGCCATAGTGCGGACGAGTTCGTTTTCATCGGTCAAAGCGCCTTTGACATTATCCACCGCACGCAGATCACCGATTTTGCCGAGAGCACGGACCGCCTGATAACGGGCCCAGTAGTAGTCATCATTGACGACCGGAATAAGCGGAGCGACCGAGGTCGTATCGGGCAGGAAGTAGAGCATCAGCGCGATGCGCGAAAGTTGCAGCGAGTCGGCATCAGGAATAGCCTGTTGCAGCAACGGCACCGCCGGATCTCCGATTTTTTTGAAGATGTTTTCGAGCGTGACGCGCTCGCGGGCGTCGGGTGTACCGAGTTTGGCGATGAGATGCGGGACAGCATCGCCACCGATTTCGGCGATATCGTCGATGGTCGGTTGCACCAGGTCGCGATATTTGAAATCGCCCGATGATGCGATGACGAACATCGAGTCGATTTTGAATTCGAGGGCATCATTGGCGATGGCGATGGGGGCGAAGGCAATGAGGATTAGAAGGAGTAATCCCACAGCAAGCTGTGGGGCACCATAGATCGCACCCCTGAAGGGATGTGGCATCCTCGTGTCTGCCCCACCCTGCGGGTGGGGTACCGGGGAGTCAATAAAATTTTGATTATCCCACAGCAAGCTGTGGGGCACCCCATTATTCCCCCCACCCTGCGGGTGGGGTACCGGGGGAATTGGTTTATCAGACGACGGGCGGGGGGGCCCGGCCCCTACGGATAAATCATGTTTTGTGGTCATGGTATGGGCCTTTCCATGATATCGGGCCTCGGTATTCGTCATCATGGCTGGTTCCCCTTTGTGGAATCGGGTTCGGGGATGATTTCGGAATCGGGTTCAGGGATGATTTCGGGTTCGATTTCGGGGATGCTGCGATCGAGGCCGCCACCCCATTTTGATGGAATAGTCCAGAAGGAGTTATTGCGGCCATTGGCGCCATAGCGATCATCACCATCGAGGTCAAGGAATAAACCGATTGAGCCATAGTCGCGGCGAGGGTTGCCATACCCCTGGGTGTTGTGCTTGAGGGTAGTGAAATAGCTGTCGTTGCCGGTGGCATCCTGGAAGATGCCGATACCATTGGCCTGCCCTGCTCCCTGGGCGAGATCATGGGCAGAGTAGACATCATTGCCGCCCTTGTCGATCAGCCAGCCGCAGGAGTAATCGTGGCCGCAGCCCTGGCAGACGCCGTGGGAACGGTAAACATCGTCGCCATTTTCATCCATCAGGATGCCCAGTGTCATGTGGGCACCGGCCCCCTGGGCGTATTGATGGGTGATGTAGCGATCGTTGCCGTCTTTGTCATACAGGATTCCCAGCGACCACCAGTACGATGATCCCTGGGCGAAGAAATCGGCGAGGTAGTAGTCGTTGCCACCGTAGTCATAGATGAAGCCGACGCCGCCGGACATGAGAGGGCGCCATCCGAGGCCGAAGCCCTGGGAGAGTGATTGATAATGGGTGCCGGAATGGAAGCTTTCCGGATATTTGCCCTGCACGGTATAGACGTCGTTGCCATCGAAATCAACAATACCGCCGATGCCACGGACAAAGCCGAAGCCCTGGCAGAAAAGGTGGCCGTTGTAGGTATCGTTGCCCTGCTGATCGACCAGCAGGCCCCAGCCGAATGTTCCGGCGCCCATAGTGAAGGTGTCGCCGAAGTAGGAGTCGTCGCCTTCTTTGTCAAGCAGGTAGCCAATTCCGAAGTAGCCGGCGCCGAGGGAAAAGTTTCCGGCGCGATAGATATCATTGCCCTTGTAGTCGATCAGGATGCTGACCGAGAGCGCGCCGCAGGCCAGGCCGAAGTCGGAAGTTGATTCGTAGAGATCGTCACCATCGGCATCGGCGATGAGAACGGGATGAGGATTGTTGATGTCGTAGGCGAGCTGGTAGCGGTCGTTGCCGCCGGGATCGAGGATGATAGCGTAATCGCCGACATAGTGGTCGTCGCCATAGGTTCCGATGGCGATGCGGCCGAACATGCAGGAATCGATGATTGGCTTTTTGCCGGATTGGAGTTTTTTGGTGAACTTGAACGATGCTAAAGTTTGGAAATACTCGGATACATAACTTTCGATATCGCCATTAAGGCTCGATACCGCACCAAATGGAATATCAACGTTGTTGACCGCAATATTTGCAAATTGCTGAGCATAAACTTCTTCGACATGCTGTACGGAGTCCATCTGCTCAGGAGATTGTTCCTTGTAGTTTGGATTTTCCAAAATCAGTTCTTTGAAGGGTCCTTGAATATGTACCGATAAGGTATCTTTGTACTTGCTGTTTATGCTGTTTAATAAACGGGCATAAGATCTATCCATTTCTTGAGCTATTCTTTGAAGATGATATTTTTCAAACGGCTTTTTTACATGCCTAAAACCATGCTTCACAAGTTCGACTTTATTCCGTTGAGCGATATTAGGTAATGGTGTTTGGTATAAATATATTCCATTCTCTGCTCCAGCCAAAGATTTCGAATCTCCATGTACAAGGCTCGCATATTCTACAAACGATTTCATCTCCAGGGGATGGGACATCAGGCTGTCGACGATTTTGAGGCGGAAGGGATCGGGGTCGGTGTAGTCGGACCGAAAGGCGAAATCAGATTTTCGGAGATTCAGGGTTTGCAGTAGCTCGGTCATGCCATCGGCGATAAGGGAATCGGGATATGGGGTGGTGAGGGTATCGGCGGCGTGGATGGTGGCAAATGCAGCGAGGATTAAAAATAGTAATCCCACAGCAAGCTGTGGGGCACCCTGGATCGCACCACTGAAGGGGTTCGGCATCCTCTTGTCTGCCCCACCCTGTGGGTGGGGTACCGGGGTGTCGATAAAATTTTGATTATCCCACAGCAAGCTGCGGGGCACCCCATTATTCCCCCCACCCTGTGGGTGGGGTACCGGGGTGTCGATAAAATTTTGATTATCCCACAG
>CAZGLR010000095.1:7710-12496 GCA_964526635.1 uncultured Ignavibacteriales bacterium
CAAGCTGCGGGGCACCCCATTATTCCCCCCATCATGCGGGTGGGGTACCGGGGAAGTCGGCAAAATATTCATGTATTTATAAAAGGGAACGATATCGGCGGGGTCAATCTCTTTTTTCTGACACGGCTGGGCGCGGTCCTTGAACGCAGGCCGGCGGATTATGGTACTTCCGCCCAGGCGGTGGTTATATCGCCGGCATCGTTTTCGAGACACACCAAATTACCCATTTCGTTGACGCGCCAGTGATCGATATGGACATCGTCATCAAGGCCGGGATCGACGATAATTGCATCGGCCCAGAACGTAGTCGAAATATCGCCGGAGCCGGCGGTAACACTAAAGGAATAGCGGGCGCCCTCGGGAATATCAACGCCCAGGTCAGCCCATTCGGGGGCGGCGTTGTCGGCGGCAGGCAGATAGGTGTCATGCTCCTGTCGATAGGCGCGTTCCATAGTATAGATTTGTCTAAGGAGTTGTTTGGCTTCTGATTGTTTGGTCTTAACTGAGGCGGGCATGAAACGGGGTATAGCCTGCGATGCAAGAAGACCGATAATCACGACGACGATCATAAGTTCGATCAGGGTGAAGCCGTTGTCTTTTGTGCTCAGGAGGGACATAGTTACCTCTTATACACTCTTTTCTACTTTATTACTATTTGTTTTCCCTATACAAAAAGGCGGGGAGGTTATCCCCGCCTTTCGAATTTAACAAGGTGCTGCGTACATTGGTACTCCCATAGGCGGGCGAGCTTACGGGGTTTCCGCCCAGGCCGTAGTCGCGTTGGACGCGTCGTTTTCGAGGCACATCAAATTACCCAGTTCGTTGATGCGCCAGTGTTCGGTATGAGCGTCATCGTCAAGACCCGGATCGGGAATGACAGCATCGGCCCAGAAGGTGGTGGTGATATCGCCGGAGCCGGCGGTCACGCTATATTCATAGCGGGTGTTGACCGGGATTTCGATACCGATATCGGACCATTCGCCGGCAGCGTTGTCAGCCGCGGCCAGGTAGGTATCATTTTCCTGACGATAGGTACGTTCCATAGTGTAGATCTGCTTGAGCAGCTGCTTGGCTTCAGACTGTTTCGACTTGGTGGTGGCGCGCATGAACCGCGGGACGGCCAGGGCAGCCAGAATACCAATGATAACGACCACGATCATAAGCTCGATCAGGGTGAAACCGCGCTGACGGTTATTGAACTTCGAGTACATTGAGACCTCCTTAAAATTGATTCTGGTTTTATGCTCTCTTCATCGCTTATATCTATCGCAAGGTTAATGCCAAACTGAAAGCCGCAGCAAAAATAGCGTAATTTTGACATCGGTGCATATATGCCAAGGAGTTACGAGTAGGACACATCCCATCATTTTGACGCTTTTTGAGATGATGGGAAGTACCCCATAATTTCGGCTTGGTATGATGCGTGGCATATTGCATTTTGCAAACCCCTATTCAGCCGTCGTCTCGATAACATCATCATAGTTATTGATGACCACGCCGGCCTGGGTGATCGTCCAGCGGTCGCGGGCGGCGTCGCCATCGAGATCACCGACAGCAGTACAGGTGTAGGTGATGGCGGTACCGACAATGGTGTAAGTGTAGCGCGAAGTAGCCTCGATATCGACATTGATTTCGGCGAACGCTTCCCGTTCGGCCTCCCGTCCCGATGCCGGTCCACCAACGAAGTATCGATCATTGGCAGCGCGGTACATCTGCTGCATGGTGTGAACATGCCGCAGCATCCGGGGCGCCTCGGTTTGCTTGGTCTTAGTCGTCACGGCGGCGTAGCGAGTAGCCGCCAGGTCGGCCAGAATCCCGATGATAATCACCACAATCATCAATTCGATGAGGGTGAAGCCCGCGTTTGATTTCAATAATTTCTTCATACCATCACTCCCGGTTATCGTGGGACATCGTTCCGGGTTATCTTTCTTTTTTGCCAGCGACCTTATACCGGTCGAGTTTCCGGTACAGGGTCGACGTATCGATGCCCAGGATACGTGCGGCTTTTGATTTGTTGCCGTCATTCTGCTCAAGTACCCAGTGGATATAGGCCTGTTCGATTGACTCAAGGCTGGGTGTTTTATGGTCAGCGGCGCTGACGATGCTTTCCTGTCGGTCGGAGGTAATTGATTCGGGGAACGACTGCAGGCTGAGTATTTCGTCTTTGGCCAGCAGTATAGCCCGTTCAATGGTATTTTCCAGTTCCCGAACATTGCCCGGCCAGGGATAGGCGGCCAGACGGTCATACACGTCGGGCTGGATTTCCCTGATGACCAGATTATGCCGCCGGCAGAACCGTTCGACAAAATGATCAATCAGAAGCGGGATATCCTCGACACGGTCTCGCAACGGCGGAATCGTGATCGGGATAACATTGAGCCGGTAGAACAAATCAGCCCGGAAATCGCCGGAGTTGACTTCTTCTTCAAGATTGGCGTTGGTGGCACAGATAAGGCGGACGTCGACCGAAATCTGCGCAGTTTCCCCGACCGGGGTAATTTTCTTCTCTTCAAGGACACGCAACAACTTGACCTGTATCGCCAGGGAGGTGTTGCCGATTTCATCGAGGAAAAAGGTTCCGCCATCGGCAACCTTAAAGAGACCCTCTTTATCTTTGATTGCCCCGGTAAACGCTCCCCGGCCGTGGCCAAAGAGTTCCGACTCCAGCAGGGTTTCCGGGATAGCGGCGCAGTTGATACTGACGAACGGATTGTCGCTGCGATCGGAAAGGGCGTGAATAGCCTTGGCCAGAAGGTCCTTGCCGGTACCCGATTCGCCCCGGATCAAGACAGTCGAATCGACGCGGGCGACCTGTTTGACCAGTTCCTTGAGTTTGAGAACCGGTTCAGACATGCCGATGAAGCCCTCGAGATCCTTTACCTGACCGAGTTGCTTTTTCAAGGCCTTGTTTTCATCGACGATTTTATGGTGGGAGATAACCTTGTCGATCGTCAGTTTGATTTCATCGATTTTGAACGGTTTGGTGATGTAATCGCTGGCGCCCTTTTTCATCGCTTCGATAGCCGACTCAACCGAGGCAAAGGCAGTCATCATGATGAAATTCTGATTCTGTTTGCGCCGGCGGACGGTATCGATCAACTCGAGACCATTCATCTCAGGCATCATCATATCGGCAATGACCAGATCGAAGTTGCCGTCGCAAATACGGCCAACGGCATCCCTGGACGAGACAGATGTCTCGACCCTGTAGCCCTCTTTCTGGAGCATGATCGACATGAAATTGCACATGGATTCTTCGTCATCGACGACGAATATTCTTCCCGCCATGGCAGTCACCTTGATGCGTTAAATGGTCTGGTTTCCTCTTCCCTAAAATCATCGGCAAACATACGGACGCAATGAGGCGACCACAGTGATTTGCAATATATTTATACAGGCATGCGATGAATTTTAAGTTATTGATAACCAACGACCTGGCAAAACGAGTCTGGCGAAATGCCAGAGGTGGTGCAGAATACCGATCAAACTTGGGAAAAAAGAAATTGCTTCGTATATTTAGTGATACGGAATGTTCCAGTTGAGAAAGGAATTGATGCTATGGCGTCGGGCATTTTGAAGCAGATTGCCACAATCGGCGAGAGCGCCAAGAGCCGTGAGGAGTATTTGCAGCGGGTGGTTGAAGCGATCGATGCTGCGTATGATTTATACAGCTGGGTCGGATTTTACTTCCTTGCCGATGGTCAACTGCATGTCGGGCCATATGTTGGTCCGGAAACACCGCATGCTGTTATAGATGTGAACAGCGGCATCTGCGGAGCGGCGGTTCGGGAGGAGAATACTATAGTTGTGGATGACGTCAACGCCGATCCCCGTTTTCTGGCCTGTTCCCTGACGACGCGTTCGGAGATTGTGGTACCGATTCGAGTCAAGGGCAAAATTATCGGGGAAATCGACATCGATTCTGATACGCCGGCAGCCTTTACGGCGGAAGATCGCCGGATGCTCGAGGAAATCGCCGATATGGTGGGTCAGAGGCTGGCGGCAATTGATGCGGATATGGGCACAAAATAACCATTGCCCCGTTGAATTTAACGATTTACCTTTGCAACAGCAAGGGAGGCAGGCATGTTTTTCGGTATAGTTCTGATAATCATAGGGGCGATACTGCTATTGGAACAGTTCGGCGTGGTCAGGAATATCTCGTTCTGGGCCTATATCTGGCCGGCCCTGATAATAGCCATCGGGTTGCGGATGATTCTGGTCCGTCTGAAACACAATCAGGGCGACGACAGAGCATAGGGAATTTGCTCAACTTTTGACTTGGAAAATACCGAAATATCCTTACCTTCCGCAGAACATGCCTGCCGGGCATGATAGTTATGATGTTGTCTTTGACTCGAAAGGAGTTATACATGTTGCGAATGACCGCAGGTATGCTTGGTCTCCTCTGCTTCTGCTTATTGATGGCTGGATGCTCCGGGACCCCGACAGTCGATAATGGTGATACAGTTCGTGTTCATTATACCGGTACGCTTGACAATGGCGAACAATTCGATACCTCGCGCGGCGGCGATCCACTGACTTTCACCGTTGGCGGCCGCCAGGTCATACCGGGCATGGACGTGGCGATGATCGGCATGAAGGTCGGCGATACAAAAAATATTCATATTCCCAAAGATTCGGCCTATGGTGACCGTCGTGAAGAACTGGTCCAGATGGTCCCGCGTGATCAGGTCCCTGCCCATGTCACGCTTGAAGAGGGCGCTGTTTTGCAGGCCCCGGGGCCGGGTGGTCAGCCGATGATGATTACGATTGCGGCGCT
>CAZGLR010000095.1:12506-13100 GCA_964526635.1 uncultured Ignavibacteriales bacterium
GTGACACTGGATGCGAACCATCCCCTGGCCGGGCAGGCGCTCAATTTTGAAATTGAGCTGGTTGAGATCGTGGATACGACGATCAGCCCGACGCCCTCGCCAGTTCCGGTAGAACCACCAACACCAACGCCAACACCGACACCGACGCAGGCACCGCCGGAGACGCCGGAATCGCCGCGGTTGCCGTCCCGGCTGCCCAGGGCCTGGTCGGCCTCGTCGATGAAGACGAGGCAGCGGCCCAGCGCATGGAGGAAAGTGAAAATGCGTTCCAGGTTCCCCTCGGTGGAGCCGACCCAGCGGTCTCGGAAGTTTTTGAACTTCACCACCGGAACGCCGGCTTCGCCGGCCAGGCATTCCACCAGGAAGGTCTTGCCGGTGCCGACGGGACCGCAGAAGAGGTAGCCCATGGGCAGGGCCTGGAGGTCGTCCTGCTGCCACAGGGCGATGTCCTGCCGCAGCCACCGTACGATGGCCTCGTTGCCCAGGATGCCGTCGAGCGAACGGTCGGGCTCGACGAACTCGATGAGGTCCTGGCAATCGCGCTCCACCAGGGCCTTCTTGTGGAGGGCCAGGGTGTCGTCGGTGATGGGCTCC
>CAZGLR010000096.1:0-12739 GCA_964526635.1 uncultured Ignavibacteriales bacterium
CCCTTCCGACCATCAGGTTGCTGCCATGGGGATGAGGTATCCGGCCGATATACTGATTAACGTCCAAAACGGGGGAACGCATGGCGCACATTATCTGGCAGTCTTGTTACGAAACCGGTATCACCAGAATCGACAAGCAGCATCAACAGTTGATTGAAATCATCAATCGTCTGGATAAAGCCGCAGAAATGCCGAATAACAATGATCAGGTCGGTCGTGTCCTGGTGGACCTGGTCGCCTACACTCGCCGGCATTTTGGGGACGAAGAAGCATTTATGCAGGACATTAACTATTCCGATATTCAGGGGCATCAGAAAAAGCATAAGGACATGATCGATCATATCGCATCGGTTCTGCGGCGCCTTAAAAAGGACCAGCAGATCAATATTTATGAAATACTCGCCTTTTTGAAAGATTGGCTTATCACTCACATTTTGCAGGAAGATAAAAAAATCGGTGAAGAGGCAACTATCGCCGGCAAATCTGCCGCGTCAGTGACTCAATCCCGATGAATTGACCATGCGCTGATATTCGATTCAGTTAGCGTATTGACAATATCTAAAGCAATTGGCGTTGCTTGCGAATGAACCATTCCACCGCCAGCGCCACGAGAATTATAATAAGTAGAATAAGATGATCCCAGAGGCGGATTTCCCGCTGCCGGGTTATTGTTTGCCGTTCCGCCGAGATAGCCGATAGTACCGGCGTCAAATTATCATAGGCGGCAAACGCTCCTCCGCTTATGCGCGCGGTCTGCGCCAGCGCTGACCAGTCGACATCGGCCATGGCGGTTTCGCGATTGACATCATCGACAGCGAACGTGCCGTCAAACGTTCCCAACCGGACATCATCGGCCTGCAATCGGGCTTCATACCGATAGGTTCCCGGTCGCAGCATTCCGGCATTGCTCTGGTAACGCCCCGGTCCGGCGGGATCGGATAAAATCGAGGCTGTCGTAGTATCGCCGCCATCTTCTGAAAATATACGAACTGTACCGGAGGCGTTTTCAATTGGCCGGAAACCCTCGTCGCGGACCAGCCCGCCGAAGGTCACTTCTTCCCCGCTCTGGAAAACACGCCGAGTCGGCTGGAAGTTTATTCGATCGGATTCGTCGCCGATAGTCAGCCAGCGCACAGTTCCGGAAACAAATGATTGATACGGCTCGGCTGAGCCGCCGACCCCGAGAGGATAAAAAGCCCAGTTCCAGAACGGTGAAACCGAGGCGGTGATAATCTTGCCCGGCCCCATTCGGCGAAGCGCCAGCATTGCTGTTTGTCCCCGCGTAGTGTTGCCATCGAGGTATGCCAGCGCCACCCCGTTTCTTCGCAGCGAGTCAACCGGCACGATCAGGGAAAATGGCGGCTGATTTTGCCAGGTGGCGGTAATGTCCTCACGCGAGGTGCCCAGCTTCACAGCCGGATGGAAAATCATCCGCTGATCGGGAACAAGCTGATACTGGCCATAGCGAACCTGCGACGATGAAATCGCCAACGGCAGCAATTCGGCAATGGGGCTGCCCTGCGCACTGCGGGCCGTCTCCGGCCCGGCCAGAACCATGATCCCCCCGCCCCGCTCCTCAAGGTATGATGCGAGGCGCTCGGCATGCTGATTGATGCGGTTGAAATTCGGATCAATAAAGATAATGGCATCATAACTGTTGAGCGATTCCTGGGCACTCGGAAAACGAATACCAAGGCGCTGACCGCCGGGAGCGTCGATTACACTCTCGACCTCGTAGTCATCACGGGTAGCGAGGTACCGTTTGATGAAGCTGTATTCGTAGTTCACTGATGACGAATACATCAATATCCGGAGTCTACTTTTGAGTACACGGAGTGAAATCTTGGCTCGATTATTCTCGGTGTTCGTTTCTTCCGGAGATGGCCCCAGCCGGACATCGAGGATAAGCTGCCCGGGCGTCGCGGGCGTAAGCTCAAGCGAATACTCACCGATTTTATCCCCGCCCGGGGGATCGATTGTCTTCTGAACCAGCAGGTTCTCACCATCGTAGAGCCGAAGCTGCTGACGGTTCGGGATATTGCCGGTTTGGGTGACGGTGATGTCTATCTGTGTTTTTTTCCCGGCATAGACGACATCATCGTGCAGAATCTCAGTAATCGCCAGGTCAGTAACCCTGCTGGAGTCGCCGACCGCAATGGTAAATATCGGGAAATCGAAATCGTCGGCAATATCCGGCAGATTATCGCCCCGGGTGGTTCGGCCGTCGGATAAGATCAACACGTACTGATAGGGATTGGTGAGCGCCCGTTGGGCCAGATCGGCAAGAGCGGTCGACAGGTCGGTTGCGGCGCCCGATAGATTGGCGCCTCGCTGATTGACATCCAGCGATTCGGCAAAGGCGAAATAGTCGGTATCCATCTCCAGAAGCAGCTGTTCCAGTGGCCCTGATTCGATCAATTGTTCGGCCTTATCCAGGCGGCTGCCCTCGTTACCGGGAGCGAACGGCAGTGTCATGGATTGGGAGCGATCGACCAGCACTGCGATCTTTTTCTTCTGCTGGATATTTTGTGTCAGCGAGAGAATCGGCTGGGCCAGGGCAAGAAACAGACACAAAACCGCAATCATCCGCAATCCCAAAAGCACCAGGCGTAACCCGCGCGGCAACGGCGGTGTGGTTCGGCGATAGTAGAAAAATGAAATTGTCAGAAACAGCAGACAGACCAGTACAACCAGCCATATATGCGGTGAGAGAAAGTCAATGTGTAGGTCAGAGAGAGATGGCATATGATCTTATACGGGAATTTACGGCTCGGGTTGACAATCTCTTACCCGGGATATGCTCACTGTGGCCGCTGCAAACAGCATCAACTGTCACGCGCTACGGTGAAACTGAGAATTTCCCGGAGTTTTTGAGAATAAATTGTGTCGGGCACAAAGTCGAAGATCTCGGCGGCCCGATCAGAGTAATTGCGGGCGACAGTATAGGCGTACTCGATACCGCCCTGATTTTGAATAAAATCGACAATTCGCTCGACGCCATGCTCTTCCATACCGTTGTTGAGATAACTCGTCATCTCCTGTCGGGTACCGTTGGAAGAATGGTTGAGGGCATAAATAAGCGGCAGCGTCACTTTACCCTGAATCAGGTCGACTCCCGGCGTTTTGCCGGTCTTTTGTTTATCACCAATATAATCGAGGAGATCATCAGCAATCTGAAAAGCAATCCCGATGTTTTCGCCGAAGGCATGGAAGCGACGCCGTACGTTATCGGACGCTCGCGCCAGAATCGGACCAGCCTCACAAGAGACAGCAAACAACGAGGCTGTCTTTTTGGCAATTATTTTGATATACTCGTCTTCTGTCAGTTTATAGTTGGCCAGTTCTTCGCACTGGCGCAGCTCACCGAAACTGACCATCTCGGTCGCCTGTGAAATTGATCCGATCAATTCTGAAGATCCGGTACCGACCATAATTTTAAATGCACGTGAAAACAGAAAATCGCCCATCAGGACCGAGACCAGATTATTCCACTGATAATTGACTGTCTCCTGGCCGCGACGTATGTCCGATTCATCGACGACATCGTCGTGGAGCAGAGTCGCGGTATGGATAAGTTCAATAGCAAGGGCGGCATCGATGACGGCATCGCAGTAGTAATCGGCGCTTCGAGCGACAAGAAAGAGAATCGTCGGCCGCAGCCGTTTGCCCCGCGCAGACATGATATGACGGAGTACATTCCTGATCAGCCTTGAATCGGCGGTCAGGTAATCTCCCATACGGCGGTCGAACGCGGCCAGATCGTCATTGACCGGCTCAACCATTTGCAATAACTGCGCTTTGGTCATTCCCGATTTCCTCAGAGCGACATAATAATACCGGGCCTGTCGATTGTCAATTCCAATTGCCGGCGCCTGTTCCTATTGTTTTAACACGAATTACGACGGGGGGTGCCCGCAGAGAAGCCTATTTTTTTGCCTCCTGCCAGAGTGCCTCCATCTGCTCCAGCGTGACATCCGAAAACGATTCTCCCCGGTCTTTCAGGCTTTTTTCTATATAGGCAAAGCGATCGATAAATTTCACGACTGTCCGACGCAGGGCTGCTTCGGGATCGATGCCCGTTTTGCGGGCCAGATTAACCAGGGCGAAAATCATGTCGCCCATCTCCTCGGCCATCTTGTCTTTATCACTTTTGCCAAACTCGCGTTCGAATTCGGCCTGCTCTTCTTTTATCTTGTCGAAAATATCCCTGGCTTTTTCCCAGTCAAATCCTACGCCCGCGGCCTTTTCCCCCACCCGGTACGCCAGAAGTAAAGCCGGCATGGCGTGAGGGATTCCGCCCAGTACGGATTTCTTTTCTTTGGTTTCGACTTTGAGCCGTTCCCACTGATCCCGTACCTGATCGGGTGATAGATCCTTATGTTCCCCGAATACATGCGGATGCCGCCTGATCAGTTTTTCGCAGATGCCGTCGGCAACATCATCGATATCAAAACGGCCGTCCTCATCGGCGACCTGGGCGTGAAAATAGATCTGGCAAAGCAGATCGCCCAGTTCTTCCCTGAGGGTTGTCTTGTCTCCGTCTTCAATCGCTTCGATGACTTCATAGGCCTCTTCGATCAAATACGGCATAAGTGATTGATGTGTCTGGGCCCGGTCCCACTGGCAACCATCTTTCGCTCTGAGCCGCCGCATAATCTTGCGAAGTCGTTGCAGGGGAGGCAGTTCACCATATATGTCAGACACCTAAGCATCTCCTTCGGATTGTCGATATATTGTTACAATACCGTATTTTATGCCAAAACTCAAACCAATTCTGGGAAGCGAGCATCTTATTGACATTTGTTAACAATACGGTATCTTGTTACTTCTTCAAGGAGTAATGTGGACCATGGGACAGAAAAAAGGAAAGCCATACGATCCCAAAGAAACCGAGGATCGATGGTATCAGACGTGGATAGATAAAAGCTATTTCAGGGGTAATCCGGACTCGGATAAACCCTCCTACTCAATTGTCATTCCGCCGCCGAATGTGACTGATGTTCTCCATATCGGCCATGCCCTGAATAATACCATTCAGGATATCATTATCCGCCGGGCACGGATGAGTGGCAAAGAAGCCGAATGGCTTCCTGGTTCTGATCATGCCGGTATCGCCACCCAGGTGATCGTCGAAAAGCAGATAACCAAAGAGGGGATAACGCGGCGTGAACTGGGCCGCGAGAAATTTCTCGAACGGGTTCGGGGCTGGGCCTATCGCAACAAAGACCTTATTCTCAATCAGTTAAAGAAGATCGGCTGTTCCTGCGACTGGGAACGGACCCGTTTTACGCTCGATGAGTCTCTGTCGCATGCCGTCACCGAGGTCTTTTTGCGGCTGTACAACAAGGGCCTGATTTACAAAGGCTACCGTATCGTTAACTGGTGCCCCAAGGACCAGACGTCGATTTCCGACGACGAAGTTGAACACAAGGAAGTCGACAGCCATCTCTGGTATATACGCTATAAGATCAAAGGCGGCGATGATTACCTGACTGTGGCGACGACCCGGCCGGAGACCATGTTGGGTGACACCGCGCTGGCGGTTAATCCCGGCGACAGCCGCTTCAAGAAATTTGTGGGCAAGTCAGTCATTCTGCCCATTCTCGAGCGCGAAATCCCGATTGTGGCCGACAACTATGTCGATGCCGAATTCGGCACCGGTGTGGTCAAAGTGACCCCGGCTCATGATCCCAATGACTTTGAGATCGGCCGGCGCCATGACCTGGAGCAGATCAATGTTATGAACCTCGATGGCACTTTAAATGAAAATGCCGGGAAGTATAAAGGCCTGGATCGTTTTGAGGGCCGCAAACAACTGCTGAAAGATCTCGAATCCAAGGGCTATCTGGTCAAGACCGAGAATTACAAATTATCGGTCGGGACGCATGACCGCTGCCATACCGTGGTAGAACCGATGCTTTCGGAGCAATGGTTCGTCAAGATGAAGCCGTTGGCCGAACCGGCTATCGAGGCATTGAAATCGGGCAAGCTGCGTTTTCATCCCGAACACTGGTCAAAGACGTATCTGCACTGGATGGAAAATATCCGCGACTGGTGCATCTCACGGCAACTATGGTGGGGGCACCGTATACCGATCTACTATTGCCATGACTGCAGTGAGGTCATCGCCGCCGCAGAAAAGCCGGCCACATGCCCCCAATGCGGATCGAAAGAGCTTTTGCAGGATGACGACGTTCTCGATACCTGGTTTTCATCATGGCTCTGGCCATTTTCGGTGTTTGGCTGGCCGGAGCAAACCGATCTGCTCAAGACATTCTATCCGACCAAGGTACTGGTGACTGCCTCGGAGATTATTTTCCTCTGGGTGGCCCGGATGGTCATGGCCGGGTATGAATTCATGGGGGAGATACCGTTTACCGACGTCTATATCCACGGCACCGTGCGCGACGCCAACGGGGTCAAGATGTCGAAATCGCTCGGTAATGGTATCGATCCGCTGGATATTATCGAAAAGTATGGGGCCGATTCGCTGCGAATTGCGATGATTATGGCGTCGCCCGATGGCCAGGATCCCTGGGTCGGCCAGAATACGTTCGAACTTGGCCGTAATTTCAACAACAAGGTCTGGAATGCCTCGCGATTTGTCATGATGAATATTGGCGACGAAGAGATTGATTTCGACGCTCTGCCCAAAGATGATCTCATCCTGATCGACCACTGGATTCTGTCCCGGCTGGAAAAAACGATCGATGGCGTCAATAAGTCATTTGATGAATTCCGGCTGAATTCGGCGGCCAAGACGCTGTATGATTTCGTCTGGAAGGATTTCTGCGACTGGTATATCGAATTGATCAAGCCGCGATTGTATGATGGTGATGAGCGCGAACAGCGCGCCGCCAAGCAGGTGGCGGGATATGTACTCAAGCGGATTTTACTGCTGCTGCATCCGTTCGTGCCGTTTATCACCGAAGAAATTTACAATCAACTGGTGGGGAAAAACGGCGATACCACTATCAGTTTCGGACCATGGCCGCAGGCGGAAAAGGGATTTGCCAACGACGAACTCGAAAACCGATTGTCCCGTATCCAGACAGTCGTCAATTCGATTCGCAATATCCGCAGCGAGTTGAATGTCCCGCCGGGCAAGAAGGCCGACGTTCACATTCGCATCGACGACAACGAACTCGGCAACACGCTGAACCAGTATTTCGATTATTACAAGGGGCTGGCCAAAATTGATAAGGCCGTCATCAGTTCTGATGTCAAGAAGCCGTCGATGTCGGCCTCGGCAGTCATCTCCGGGGCGGAAATATTTATTCCGCTGGAGGGATTGATCGATATCGATGCCGAGCGCACTCGCTTGACCCGGGAACTGGATAATCTCAAAAATCAGCTGGAGAAAATATCCCGCAAACTGGCCAACCCTGATTTTCTGGCCAATGCACCGGAGGATGTCGTCAAACGCGACAAGGGCAAAAAGGTCGATTTTGAGAATCAGGTCGAGAAGTTAAATAAGAATTTAGAGCAGTTGATGAACTGGTAAATAGTGAAATCTGATTGACAGGAAGGCCGGAGATTGATCCGGCCTTTTTTTATATTTCTCATCTATTGTAAGATGACATCCCCGGAAACTTGCCGATTTTTTCGACAACATATGTAATGACTATTCCAAATGCTATCGCCCATCCCAGTTGGGCCGGATAGAATAACCGTGAACCCTGGGCCGACCCGAGACCCATAAACAGCATGAAGTAGCCATAGACAAGGACAATAAATCCGGCCACGAACCATTTGCGTCTGAAGAGGGTGATAATCAAGGCAAGAGTAACCATAGCCAGGTGTAACGCGTGAAGATAAACCGATCGATAGGCAGTCATGTATCGCGAAATGGGATTGAAATACCTCGGTATGTGTGTCCGGTAAAGATCATTCAGGGCAAGTGTATTGGCACCTGTATTGTGAATATACACGCCCATAAAGGCGCCGGGATGGGTAATGGCGTAATGGATGGTCTGTGAAGTATAAATCTTGAAAATCTCACCGCGCGATACTTCATCCCTGTTGTGTTTTGCCTTGTAGTCATCGATCCATCGAGTTAAGATCTCATCGCCCGGCTTATCTTCGACTTTTGACGCCACCGCAATAACGACTTTACCGGCGCCATGGGCGCCGGCTCCGGAAACGGCCGGATAATCATAGACGATGCCATTGCGAATCACCCAGACAGATACAATCGCAATGGCAATGGCCGGGGTGATCAGTGACAGAACGACTCCCCGCTTAAAAGAAATCCCGAAGAAAATCCCACGATTAATCCCGTGGGCAAAGAGGGAAAACACTATCAACGCAAACGGCCAGAACTGGCCGACTCCGCGTGTGAGAATCGCACCGGCAAGGAATATCCCGGCCAGGATATAATCGCGACGCCGGAAATTCCGCAGTCCCCGCAGGAAAAAGAGAGTGGCCAGCAGAAAGAGAAAGAAAAACAAAGAATCGGATATTAATGAAGTGGACAGGGCAATCCCGGTAAATGACAGGGCCGCGACATAACCGGCGATCATGCTGATCGGATATGAGTCGGTGGCATACCGTGCGATTTTGTATACCAGCAGGCAGGAAACACTACCCAGGATTATTTGAATCAGAAGCGGTGGAAGAACCGAAGCGCCAAACAGTGCTATAAACCCTGCCAGGTACGCGCTGTAACCGGGGCCGAAAACCAGCGCGGCCAGATGATCATTGATAGTCAGATGGGCCAGGTCTTTTCCCAGCGCCCAGTAATGCCCGGAATCCGGCATGAGATCGGGAATTGTGGCAGGAGTATGGTGCCCCAGAGTGAGCATGAAATACCCGAAACGCAAAAGAAGTGCGATAAAAAACAAGTATTGCAAATCAAGGCGGGTGGCGTAGGCCTGAGACCTGAAATACATCAGGCGCAGCCAGGTTTTAAGTCGTGTGAACACTGAAGCTGATTCCCCTCTGCATGAGTGGCTGTCTATTCGGCGGAAATCGCCGGCTTCGAGCGGGTCAGTAAACTGACCACAACAACTGCTATTAAAGCGATGATAAACGCCGGGACGATTTCGAACAGGGTAGCGTTTAACGCCGGCGTCAGGCGCCATACGACAGTCACCAGCGTTCCGCACAACATCCCGGCCAGGATGCCCTCCTTGGTCGTTTTTTTCCACCACAACGTTAGCAGAATTGTCGGCCCGAATGATGCCCCCAGCCCCGACCAGGCAAAACCGACCATCTGGAAGACCAGTTTCTTGCTAAACAGCGCGATTAAAAACGCCACCAGACCGACCGCCAGCGTAATGACACGAGAGATAGTTACCAGCCGCTCCTGATGTATATCACGGCGAAGCAGTTTATGATAAATGTCTTCGGCCAGCGCCGACGTGGTTACCAGAAGCTGGCTGTCAGCAGTTGACATCATTGCCGCCAGCGCCCCGGCAATAAGGATGCCCGCCAGCCATCCGGGCAGGAGATTGATCGCCATCAGCGGCATCACTTTTTCCTGATCAGCAACAGAGTCCGGATTGAGCAGCGCTGTCCCGAACAGGCCGATAAACATCGCACCCCAGAAGGCCAGGACCGCCCAGGTGATACCGATGACCGCACCGCGACGCAGATGATCAGGATTTTTAATCGCCATAAAACGGGTCAACAGGTGCGGCATTCCCATATACCCCAATCCCCAGGCCAGCCCAGAGATAATCGCCAGAGTCGCAGTAAGGCCGGCTTGTCCGCCGAGAATATCAAGGTGGTCGGGATGAATCGCCTTGACGCTTTCAATAGCGGGTGTCCATCCGCCCAGTTCGATGACAGCGATAACCGGAAGGATCACAAGAGTCAGGATCATCAGGATAGCCTGCACGAAATCGGTCCAGGCCACCGCGCGAAAGCCGCCCATCAGGGTATAGAATACTATTATGCCGCCGCCGATGAGCATTGCCTGCAGGTCGGAAATGGGTAGAAACAGCGAGAAGAGTTTGCCGGCCGCCATCAGTTGCGCCGAAACATAAAACGTAAAGAAAAAGGTGATGACAATGCTCGCGAAAATCCGCAATACATGGCTTTGATCATTGTAACGCTGCTCGAAGAAATCGGGGAGCGTCAGGGCGCCGAAACCTTCGGTGGCCACCCGCAGACGGCGTGCGACAAACATCCAGGAAAACAAAATTCCCGAGGTGCAGCCGATTGCCACCCAGAGTTCAAGAAAGCCGGCGGCGTAGAGTACCCCCGGCAGGCCCAGAAGCAGCCAGGCTGATTCGCCGGAAGCGCGTTCGGAGAGTGTCACAACCCAGGTTCCGAGTTTCCTGCCGGCCAGCAAAAAGTCGCTCATTGTCTTATTGTAACGGTAAGAGAGAAACGCAATCAGTACCAGAAAGAACAGATATAGAATCAGACCAAAGAGTATGGGATTTTCGAAGGGATTCATGAACGCCCCCCCCCGTTGCTGCTCTTCCTGCTGGTGATGAAATAAAATATCACAGCAATAACAACCAACAAAACCGGGGGAACGAAAATCCAGAAATACGCCCAGAAATCCATCGAACTACTCCCTGCTTTCATCCGGCTGAGAGAGAAAGGGCGGGTTGGCATAGTCCTCAATCGACTCCAGCGGCTCTTCATCGGCAATAAAATAATCGTCTTTCATACGGCGAATAACAGCATACCCCCGTGCCATGCCGGAACCGAACACAGAGACCGCATAACCTGCGGCGAGTGCAAAGACAAAAGCAAACGATACCGCCAGAATGATCGAACCCGCGGTAGTATCGCCGGCATAGCCCCAGCGGGAAATTTCGAAACCGAACGCGATGCCGGGAAACACCGACGTCATGAAAGCGACAATACCGGAATCATATGGCAGCAGATGCAGCGCGGTATTGAACATGCGGTCAATGTCCTCTCCCCCGCCGACCACCAGGACCAGATGAGTCAGCTGCATCGCCCGCCAGCAGGCATAGGCAAACACAAATGATGCCACTTTGGCAAGTAGTGTACTAATGCCAAGATAGGTGAAAAATCGCAATGGCGTACTGATCAGGACCGAAAAGAGTTGCAGAATCGCATCAAAGATCTCGCGTTTTTTTTGTGACGCAATGATAACCGGCAATAAGACAACCGAGACGACAGCGACGAAAATTACGAACACGGCAAAGAAGAAACCGAAGAAAACCGGCACCAGATAAAAGATACTGATCAAAATCTCGCCGATTCCGGGTATGCGGCCGATGAGCCCGAAGAGAACACCAAGGATATACATAATGACAATAAAGACGATCAGTGATAGAAATCCGGCCAGCAATGCAGGGATACGGCGTATCGCAAAGCCTATAGCCTTTGATGCTGAAAAGAAAACATTACCCCGGATTTGTTCAAAGGTAATGATGGCAACGGCGGTGACAGCCAGCGCCACACACAACAATCCCGCGACAATTCCCGCGAAATAGAGTAATCGGGCGAAAGCAGAATCAAAGGTAAACATCTGTACGGGAAAGAAACCATAGGACTGCCACAGATATCCGAAACTGCTGCCATCATAAATCAGCGCTCCCCAGGTGGCGGTCAGATAGACGGCATAGGCGGCCAGAAGAAACACGGTCGCGGCGAATATCTTCTTGAGCGACAAGCCGTTGCCCGCCGCGCCCAGGACTGCTCGGACATCGTGGGGAAATGGTTCCTGTATCATTGAACGTAGTTTAGGCGGCCCGGTGTGTGAAGTCAAGTGAAAACACCCCCTTAAGTTTAAGCCGTCCATGCCGATATAAACAAATGCGTTTGACGTCCGGGAGATTTTTATGAAAAAATGGATCGTACAACGGACGGCGCGGCTTTTCACACCCGCGCGATTGAAGACAGCGGCCTGGATATACGTCGCAATCAGTCTGGGACTGCTGATTACAGCCGCCGTTTTCAGACTTGGCGTTCACCCGCCGATGTCGCCGTCGCCACCGCATATCATCGGTACTATTAGCGCAATTCTTTCACCCGTTCTCTGGATTGTTCATCTTCTGGGAGCGGGTTTTGTTTTGTTGCTGCTTTTGCGCTGTACCGACTGTATGTCGCAGCAGGGACATCATATCGCCGGCGTCATCGACCGCATTGGCAAAGGTGACCTGGGGGCAAAGATTACATTGCATCGGGGCGCCGAATGGACTGAAGTTGCCGATTCGGTTCTGCGTGCCAACGATTCCCTCCGCGACCGTATCGGGCAACTGCAATCGCAGACGCGCGAGTTGTCGGCGGCTGAGGAATTTTTAATCGATGCGATCGAACTCAGCGGCCCGGTCAGCCGGCCGACATTGAAGGCGCTGCGTAAGCTCAAAATCGGGTTGAACCGCCTGCAATCGAGTGTGGATGATTTTGAGATCGGGGCGACCCCAATGCCATTTGGGACCGTCCGCGAAGAAGCCGTACCGGAACGACAGATGGAGTTCCATTAGCTTCGCAACGTGATTTGGGACAGAGCATTAAGGGGGCTCTTTCCACGACAACTGAATACAGGCCTGCCGAATCATTTATGACTGGCCGGAGTGAGACTGCGTGGTTACGGTTTCCGGAGGGCTGGTCTATGGGTCCCGGACAGGTTATTTTGCATCCATGGACAGACCTATTGACAACGGCCGATGGTCTCGTATATTATGCGGTCGCGGGCGGGCTGAACGCCTCGCCGATGCAAATTTGAATGCGGCGGTATCGTCTAGTGGTTAGGACGGGTGGTTCTCAGCCATCAAACCGGGGTTCGATTCCCCGTACCGCTGCCATG
>CAZGLR010000097.1:0-1029 GCA_964526635.1 uncultured Ignavibacteriales bacterium
TCGGCGCCACCCGTGTGATGCTGAAACCGGCTGCGCCGGGTACCGGTGTGATCGCCGGCGGCGGGGTGCGTGCGGTCGTCGAATCGGTCGGGATTCAGGATATCTTGACTAAAGTGCTGGGTTCGCGCAATCCCAATAATGTCGTAAAGGCCACTCTCAATGGCCTGATGCAGCTCCGGACGCGAGAAGAAGAACAGCAGTATTTGGAAAACGGTTAAGAGGTGTCGCGATGGCGAAGCTAAAAGTGCAACAGATCCGCTCGGCAATCGGACGCCCGCCGAAACAACGGGCGACCATCACCGCGCTGGGATTGGGAAAGATCCGCAGAGAGGTCATACACAACGATACACCGCAAATTCGCGGTATGATTTCGGCCGTGTCACATCTGGTGGCAGTCGAAGAAATTGACTGACGAGCGTAGTAGACGTTAGAGGTTAGGCATGGAATTATCACAACTGAAGCCGGCTCCCGGCTCCCGCAAGAAACGCAAACGGCTCGGCCGCGGTCCCGGTTCGGGACTCGGCAAAACCGCCGGCCGCGGTCACAAGGGTCAAAAAGCCCGCAGCGGCGGTCGTCGCAGTATTCAGCCATGGATGCAGGGCGGACAGATGCCGCTCCATCTATTGATACCCAAACGCGGCTTTACCAACATTTTCCGCGAGGAATATCAGGTGGTCAATGTGGAGGCACTCAAGGATTGCCCGACGGATGAACCGATTACCTGTGACGTGCTGAAAAAACACGGCAAAATCAAATCGCTGCAAAAACCGGTCAAGTTGCTGGGCCAGGGTGACATCGATGTCGCCGTCACCGTCCAGGTTCACGCATGCAGCAAATCGGCCCGGGAAAAAGTCGAAAAGGCCGGGGGAAAGGTTGAGGTAGGCGCGTGTTAGGGACTTTTCAATCGATTTTCAAGATCGAAGAACTGCGGAAACGGATTTTCTATACGTTTGCCCTCCTTATCGTTTACCGTATCGGTGGACATATCCCGACCCCGGGGATCGATGCCACGGTCCTCAAAAGCTTTTT
>CAZGLR010000097.1:1039-12716 GCA_964526635.1 uncultured Ignavibacteriales bacterium
GCTCATCCGGCACCCTGCTCGGGATGTTCGATTTGTTCGCCGGCGGTGCGTTTCAGAAGGCGACGATTTTTGCACTGGGTATCATGCCGTATATCTCGGCATCCATTATTATGCAGCTTCTGGGCGCGGTGATACCGTTTATCCAGAAACTGCAAAAAGAAGGTGAGGAAGGCCGCCGCAAAATCACCCAGTATACCAGATATGGCACAGTTCTGATTGCGGCTATGCAGGCCTGGGGGACCTCGATTTACCTGACCTCGATTGTCGGACCCAATGGCGCCCATGCCGTCACGATCAGCAACTGGATGTTTATTCCGCTGACCGTGCTGACCTTTACCTGCGGTACGATCTTTGTCATGTGGCTGGGTGAACAGATCACCGAACGGGGGATCGGCAACGGCATCTCGCTGATTATTTTCATCGGGATTATCGCCAGCTTCCCGCAGGCCGTGATTCAGGAAAGTCAGGCGGTTCTGGCCGGTACCCGCTCCATTTTTGTGGAAGTGACTATGATTGCGATGATGCTGGCCTGTATCGCGGCCGTTATCGTCGTGACCCGTGGCCAGCGCCGTATTCCGGTCCAGTATCCCAAACGATTTGTCGGCCGCCGCGTCTATGGCGGTCAGACCACGCACCTGCCGCTGTCGGTTAACTCCGCCGGTGTTATCCCGATCATTTTCGCGCAGTCAATAATGTTTGCGCCGGCGACAGTCGCCCAGTTGTTCCCGAATGTCGAATGGATTAACAACATAATCGGCTACTGGCTGGCACCCGGATCGCTGGTGTATTCGATAATCTATGGCTTGATTATCGTCTTCTTCGCGTACTTTTATACCGCGCTGGTTTTCAATCCGATTGATCTGGCTGACAATATGCGGAAAAACGGAGGCTTTATCCCCGGGATTCGTCCCGGTAAACGGACCGCCGATTATATCGAGCGCGTCCTGACCCGCATTACGCTGCCAGGCGCGATATTCTTTGCTCTCATCGCCATTCTGCCGTGGGTGTTGATTGCGCGGTTCAATGTCCAGTATTTCTTCGGGGGCACCAGTCTGCTGATTGTGGTCGGTGTAGCGCTGGACACCTTGCAGCAAATCGAATCACATTTGCTGATGCGGCATTATGACGGTTTCATGAAGAAGGGCAAGATTCGAGGGAGGTCGTACTGATGAATTTGATCTTTCTGGGTCCTCCGGGATCCGGCAAAGGTACCCAGGCGGTACGGTTGGCTGAAAAGGTGAATGTTCTGCATCTGTCGACCGGCGACCTGCTCCGGGCGGCCGTGGCCAACGGCACCGAACTGGGGAAAAAGGCCGAGGGTTTTATGAAGGCCGGGGAACTGGTCCCCGACGATATCATTATTGGCCTGATCGAGGAAAAGCAGAAAGCCGGCGATCTCACTGGCGGTTTTATTCTCGATGGTTTCCCGCGGACGATTCCGCAGGCTGAAGCCCTGGATGTCATGTTTGATCGCGGCGGCATGAAAATAGACAATACCGTCCTGCTGAGCGTTCCGGATGAAGAGATTGTCAAACGGCTCTCCAGCCGGGTAACAGTGGTCGACGGCAAGGAAATACGCCGTCCCGATGACCAGCCGGAGGTTGTCCGGAATCGCCTGGAAGTGTATCGCAAGCAAACCCAGCCGATCGAAGATTATTATCGCAACAAGGGTGTCCTGCTGGAAATCCATGGTGTCGGTACCATGGACGAAATCTTTGATCGTATTTGTATCGGCCTGGGCGTTTGAGGCAGCACCATGTTCGAATTGAAGTCAGAAAGAGAAATCGAAATTATGCGTGAAGCGGGACGAATAGTTGCGGAGGTCCATGACCTGATGGCCAAACATATCCGTCCCGGTATTACCACGCAGGAACTCGATGAACTGGCGGAAGATCATATCCGCAGCCGCGATGCCGAACCGGCCTTCAAGGGCTATACCGTCGGCAGCCGTGTTTTTCCGGCCTCGATTTGTGCGTCGATCGATGATGTGATTGTTCACGGTATCCCCGGCAGCCGCAAGCTGCAGGCGGGAGAGATCATTGCGATTGACGTGGGAACGTTTAAGAACGGGTATTATGGTGATGGTGCGCGGACGTTTGCCGTCGGCGATATCGATGAAACCAGGCAGAAACTGATGGCTGTTACGCAGCAGGCACTGGCCGCCGGCATCGCGAAGGCCCGCGTGGGAAATCGTCTGGGCGACATCTCAGCAACGATTCAGGAAGTTGTGGAACGAAACGGCTTCTCGGTCGTTCGAGACTTGGTAGGCCACGGAATCGGCCGCAAAATGCACGAGGAACCGCAGGTCCATAATTTTGGCACGCGCGGCGCCGGCCCGCAGCTTCAAAAAGGCCTGGTCATTGCAATCGAGCCGATGGTCAATGCCGGCGGATATAAAGTTTCGTTCAAGCCCGATGGCTGGACTGCAGTAACCAGTGATGGTTCACCCTCGGCGCATTTCGAACACACAGTGGCTATTACCGATAATGGCCCGGATATTTTAACGGTGGTATAAGGTCTCTATGGCGAAAGAGGATGTCATACAAACAGAAGGACGTGTTATTGAACCGTTGCCCAATGCCATGTTTAAAGTTGAACTCGACAATGGGCATGTGGTTCTGGCGCATATCTCCGGCAAAATGCGTATGCATTTTATAAAGATTTTGCCGGGTGATCGGGTCAGTCTGGAATTGTCGCCATATGACCTGACGCGCGGCCGCATAACCTATCGGCATAAATAAGCGTCCGGCATCCAGTGAGGTAGAATATGAAAGTCCGATCATCATTAAAGAAACGCTGCGACAAATGCAAGATTATCCGCCGGCGCGGTGTTCTGCGAGTAATCTGTTCAAATCCCCGTCATAAACAGCGGCAGGGATAACCAGTAGGAGGAAAGTCCTGTGGCGCGAATAGCTGGTGTAGAATTGCCACGTGATAAACGTATCGAAGTTGCCCTGACCTATATTTATGGCATTGGGCCGACCTCGTCGCAAAAGATCTTGAAAGATACCGGCGTCAATCCGGATGTCCGGGTCAACAAGATGACCGAAGAGGATGTCATCAAGCTGCGTAACATTATCGAAAACGACTACAAAGTCGAGGGTAACCTGCGCAGTGAAATCGCCATGAATATCAAGCGGTTGATCGATATCGGCAGTTATCGTGGGTATCGTCATCGTCGCGGTTTGCCCTGTCGCGGGCAGCGAACCAAAACCAACGCCCGCACCCGGAAGGGTCCCAAACGGACTGTCGCTGGCAAGAAGAAAGCGCCGGGTAAGTAGGCAGTACGTCACCATTTGCAATAACGAGGATATGCTGTGGCTGATCCAAGAAAACGGAAGACGAAAAAGAAAACCAAACGAATCGAGGGCACCGGTGTGGTGCATATCCAGGCCTCGTTCAACAATACCCTGGTTTCAATAACCGACTCGCAGGGTCGCGTCGTGAGCTGGAGCTCGGCCGGCCGGGTCGGGTTCAAGGGCTCCAAGAAATCGACACCGTTTGCGGCCCAGCAGGCCGCGGCCTTTGCCGCCAAAGAGGTGATGGATATGGGTATGCGGAAGGTTGATGTCATGGTCAAGGGCCCGGGCGGCGGCCGTGAGGCTGCGATCCGCTCAATATCTGCGGCCGGCCTGGAAGTCACCAGTATTCGTGACGTCACGCCGATCCCGCACAATGGCTGCCGGCCGCCGAAACGGCGCCGGGTGTAACGATTGCAAAATTAATAGTGAAGACTCGAAATTGAGGAAATTCAATGGCTCGCTATCTTGGACCAAGCTGTAAACTCTGTCGTCGCGAAGGCGAAAAGCTGTTTTTGAAAGGCAGTCGCTGTCTCAGCGATAAATGTGCTATCGAAAAACGCGCCTACGCTCCGGGACAGCACGGTCAGAACATGCGCCGCAAAGTCTCCGAGTATGGCTTGCAGTTGCGCGAAAAGCAAAAAGTCCGTCGTATTTACGGCGTCCTGGAACGGCAGTTCCAAAACTATTTTGCCAAGGCGGACAGCAAAAAAGGCATTACCGGCGAAACGTTGCTGCAAATGCTGGAACTGCGTCTTGACAATATTGTCTATCGCCTCGGCTTCGCGCCCTCGCGCAAGTCGGCCCGTCAATTGGTGCGGCACCGTCATTTTACCATCAATAACCGTGTTGTTGACATCCCGTCGTATCAGGTCCGGGTCAATGACGTGATCCAGGTTCGAGAAAAATCCAAAAAACTCGATATCATTCACGCCGCTCTCAAACAACGCGGCGAAGATATCGCCTGGCTGCGTCTGAATAAGGCCGGTCTCGAAGGAGAACTTCTCGAAGTGCCGAAGCGGGATGAAATCCCGGTCCCGGCCCAGGAGCAGTTGATTGTCGAGTTGTACTCGAAATAAATGATTTTTCCCGCACCGGGAATTGGAACTTAATCTGGGAGATTACGCGCATGAAATGGAAAAGCCTGACGATGCCCAAGGAAATCGTTACCGATCAGTCCAATGTGGATGAAGGGTATGCCAGGTTTGTGATTGAACCTCTGGAACGAGGGTATGGTGCCACCGTGGGCCATGCATTACGGCGTGTACTGCTTTCATCAATCCAGGGAGGAGCCCCGGTCGCGCTTCGCATCGATGGTGTCTTGCATGAGTTTGGCGCAATCGACGGGGTCTACGAAGATGTCACAGATATCATACTGAATGTCAAGAAGTTACGCGTCATGTTCAATGGCGACGACCGGCGCACACTGCGAGTGTCTCAAAACGGCAAGGGCAAAATTTCCGCCGGCATGATCGAAGACAGCACCGAAGTCGAAATTCTGAATCCTGATTTGCACCTGGTCGAATTGACTGATGAAAAGGATTTTTCGATGGAAATCGATTTTGATTACGGCCGCGGATACGTGATGTCCGATGCCAATCGGCGGGAAGATGCTCCGGTGGGGACGATCTTTCTGGATTCACTGTTTTCGCCGGTGGTCAAGGTCAATTATGAAATCGAAAGTACGCGGGTCGGACAAAAAACCGACTACGACCGGCTGCTGCTGGATATCTGGACTGATAATTCAATCACACCGGAAGATGCCCTGAGCTTCGCGGCGAAGATCCTGAAGGATCATATGCAGCTGTTTATACATATGGACGAAGAGATCGAAATCGCCGAGGAAGAAGAAGAAGACGAGGAAATCGTTCGTATCCGTCAATTGCTCAAGACCCGTGTTGATGAGCTTGAGTTGTCGGTCCGGTCTTCCAATTGTCTTCGGGCGGCTAACATCCAGTCGCTTGGAGAGCTGGTCTCCAAGTCAGAATCGGAAATGCTTAAGTACCGTAATTTCGGGCGCAAATCCCTCAATGAACTGACTTCAATCCTCGATGAAATGGGGTTGTCGTTCGGGATGGATATTACGCCCTATCTGGAGAAAAAATCGTAAGCGGGTAAAGGTGGATCATGAAACATCTGGTTAAAACGAAAAAACTGTCGCGGACCAAATCACATCGGGAAGCCATGCTGGCCAACATGGCCACATCGCTCTTCACACATCGGACTATTCGCACCACCGATATCAAGGCCAAAGAATTGCGGCGGTTCACCGATCGTCTGATTACGATAGCCAAGCAGAACACCCTCGCCGCACGGCGCCGGGTCTTTGCTCAGCTCCGCGATAAAGCCGCCGTGCACAAGCTCTTTGAAGAAATTGTGCCGCACTTTGACGATCGCTCCTCCGGTTTTACCCGGGTGCTCAAGGTCGGATATCGCAAAGGCGACGGGGCGTTATTATCGCTCGTCGAGTTGCTTACTCCGCGGGAATCCAAGCCCGCCGGTAAGGAGAAAAAGGGTAAATAAGCCGGCTGAATTCTCCAAAAATCACGTCCAGCCAAAAAACGGCGTCGCATGCGGCGCCGTTTTCGTTTAAGAAAACAGTTGCCCCCGGCCACAACGCATATTATGTTGATAAACAACTCGTTTAATCAATAAGCTGAATTGACCTTCTCGCCGTAGCTTACGCGGGAAGATGGGGATACAGATCAGCCGCACGTTTTAGGCATGGAGGCGATATGGCAATGTCCAAAGGGTGTACCATCGCCCTGATAATCGTCGGCATTCTGCTGGTTATTCTTATCGTTGGCATCGTTCTCGTAATCGTGAACAAAGACAGAATCATCGAAGCCGGACTGAACGTTATGACCGGTGCAATCGAAAACGAGCTTGCCGAAAATCCGCCGCCGGGCTATACCGCAGAATCTATTCACACGCTGCTTGAGGATTTCAAAGCTGCGATAAAGAATCAAAGTTTCGATCCTGACAAGATTCAGGAGCTCGGGCCGGAGCTCCAGTCAGCCATGGGTGACAACGAAATCACCAGGGAAGAAGCTGTCAGTCTGGTGCGTTTGATAGAAGATATTATGAATCGGCCGACCGCGATTGATACGACGATGACCGATCAAACGCTGCCTGATACGCTGGAGGCTGTCCCCGATAGTCTCTGATGCCTGAACCGATCAAATTTATATCCCGGGAGATCGAAGTCACCCGGAGTGAGCAGGATGGCTCACCGACCTCGTTTACCTGGGATGGTGTCAACTATACGATCAGGGAAATCATCGCGACCTGGCAGGATTGGGGCTTTTCCGCCGGGGCGCCGTCGCGGAAGACATGGCGCATGCGCCGTCATCGAAACTTTTATCAGGTTGCAACCGATGATGGCGCTGTCTATGAACTCTATTTTGACCGGGGCGTGAAACCCGGTGGGGGCTCGTGGATACTGCATTGCCAGACGGCATAGTACCACGCCAGAGCACGACAGGACGATGATGCTGCTGCTTTCGATATTGCTTGGCTATCTGCTCGGCGGGGTGCCATTCTCGCTGGCTGCCGGCTATCTGGCCGGTGTCGGCGATATCCGTCAGCATGGCTCGGGAAACATCGGTGCGACCAATGTTTGGCGAACCGCCGGGCCCGGATGGGCCCTGCTGGCCACTGTGCTCGATATCGGTAAGGGAGTCGCGGCGGTTCTGATTGCCCGCCTGTTGATTTCCGAACCGATCGGGACAATATCGACCGAGCAGGCCTCGCTTCTGGCCGGGCTCTGTGCGGTGATCGGACATACCTTCCCGATTTACTTGAAATTCCGCGGCGGGAAGGGAGTCAATACCGCGCTCGGCGTATTTCTAATCCTTCGGCCGCTGGAGACAGCCGTAGCCCTGATCGTCTTTATACTGCTGGTCTTGATTTTTAAATATATATCTTTGGGCTCGATGCTGGCGGCCGTTGCCTTCGCGATTGTCTTCTGGCTGCGGCGATATGCGTTCGGAGTCACCATCGATTCCTGGTATCTGGTCATATCCACACTGCTGGCGGCGTTTATCCTGTATACGCACCGCCAGAATATAAAACGGCTCCTGACCGGCACCGAAAATCGTTTCAAAACCAGGAAGGTATCCTGATATGGCTCATTGCGTGACTGTTATTGGCGCCGGCTCCTGGGGCATTGCCGTAGCCAATCTGCTGGCCGGCAATGGCGCCCGGGTAACAATGTGGGAATACGATCCGAATGAACTGGTCCTGCTGCAAACCAAACGCGAACATCCCGGTAAGCTGCCCGGGGTGGCCATTCATGAAAGCATAGATATTATCGGCGACATCGATGAGGCTGTCGCCGATGCCGAGATAATTCTGATTGTAATCCCCACCCAGTCGATTACCCCCCTTTGCCGCCGGTTGGCCCAAACCTCGGCGCGACCATCACTGATCGTGAACCTCAGCAAGGGAATCGAAGAAAAAACGCTCCGGCGGGTTTCGCAGATTATTTCTGATGAATGGTCCGGGATCGATCCGGGTATTATCTGTACACTCTCGGGGCCGTCGCACGCCGAAGAAGTGTCGCGCCAGTTGCCAACGTCAGTCGTCGTAGCTGGCCATGAAGAACCCTGTCTGCTGGCCCAGGATTTGTTCTCCAACGAGACCTTCCGCGTCTATCGAACCGATGATCTTATCGGCGTCGAACTGGGCGGCTCATTGAAAAATGTTATCGCGATTGCCGCCGGCATCGTGCGCGGCCTTGGCTTCGGCGATAACACCATGGGAGCGCTGATTACTCGCGGGTTATACGAAATCAACCGTCTGGCCGGAAATATGGGGGCGCAGCCGGATACGCTGGCCGGGCTCTCCGGGGTGGGGGATCTGATCACAACCTGTGTTTCGGAACATTCGCGAAATCAATATGTCGGATATCATATCGGGCGGGGAAAATCATTGGAAGAAGTTCTGGCGGGTATGGTTATGGTGGCCGAGGGTGTGACAACCTGCCGTTCGGTCCGCGAACTGGCTCGCTTTCATCATACTGAAATGCCGATTACCGAGGCCGTCTATTCGGTCCTGTTCGAAAACTTCCCGGTACGGGAAGCGGTGACGCACCTGATGACACGACCGCTGAAAGTCGAATCATGGCAATAATGCCGGTCGGTCGGAAGAGAGGGGAGGCGAAAATGGCCAGACCCAGACAGCCGGTCAACGAGAAGCTCTATTATTCTATCAGCGAAGTGGCGCGTATAACCAGTTTACAGGCGTATGTCCTGAGGTTCTGGGAAAAAGAATTCCCCATGCTGCGCCCCAGGAAAAACAAGGGAGGAAACAGGCTCTATCAAAAACGGGATATTGAGTTGATCAACCAGATCAAGCACTTGCTCTACGATGAAAACTATACTATCGCGGGCGCCCGAAAACGGCTCCGACAGGTGGCTGAGGCGCCGGAAAAGAAAAAACTGGTGATTAAAGCCCGAAAAGAGACTATTCTCGGAGAAATCAGAAAAGACCTGGAAGATCTTCTCAAAATTTTCCCTTGCCTTTTCCTGTAATTTTATCATTTTAAAAGCTTGCGTCGGGGCGTGGCGCAGCCTGGTTAGCGCACTCGCTTGGGGTGCGAGAGGTCGGCCGTTCAAATCGGCTCGCCCCGACCATAATGTCCGAAATGTATATCCACTATGGCCCCGACCATTATTGCCGTCATACCAGCCTATAATGCCGAGGAAACACTGTATCCACTGCTACAGCAGGTAAGCGCGTTTCTGCCCATCGGGGATATTCTGGTTGTCAACGATGGCTCTACCGATCAGACCGGAGATATCGCCTTCGGTTTCGGCTGCCGCCTGATATCGTTTCCGGCCAATCATGGCAAGGGAGCCGCCCTGCGCTGCGGTTTTTCATTTGCGATGGGAAATGACTACGATGCTGTCCTGACACTTGATGCCGATCTGCAGCACCCGCCTGAATACATTCCGTATTTCCTCGATCGCTTTGACGATGCCGATGTCATTATCGGGACCAGGGAAATTTCGCTTCCGCTCATGCCGCCCGGGCGGATTTTTAACAACACAGTCACATCCCTTGTGATTTCTATCTTCGGGAATCGCCGTATCCGCGACAGTCAATCCGGCTATCGCCTGATAAAAACCCGGTTCCTGAGGAAGCTGCGTCTGGCCGGGAAGCGTTATGATCTGGAAAGCGAACTGTTGTTCCAGGCCGGTGTTTTTGATTCGAAGATCATTGAAATCCCGATAGCGACAGTCTATAATACGTCAGCCTCGCATATTAACCCGCTGCTCGATACCGGCCGCTTCCTCAAACTGGTATGGAATCGGGTATGGTACTGAACAAAGGAAAGGAAGCCGAAACCTGATGCGGATTTTGATTACCAACGACGATGGTGTCCATGCGCCGGGAATAAACGCCCTTTATAACGAACTGCGCCGCCATCATGACGTTATTCTCTTTGCACCCGATCGCGAACAGTCGGCCTCGAGCCATTCGCTGACCCTGAATCGCCCGCTGAGAATCAGCAGAATCAAAAACGACTACTTCGCCTGCGACGGCACCCCGACCGATTCGGTCATGCTGGGTGTTCTCAAGGTGATGAAGAACAAACGGCCCGATATGGTTGTCTCCGGCATCAATCACGGCGCCAATATGGGCGAGGATATTATCTATTCAGGGACAGTGGCGGCGGCGATCGAGGGTTCGCAATTCGATATCCCTTCGGTCGCGGTATCCATGGCTCACAGCACACCCGATTCCGATTTTAAAGGGGCGGCCCGATTCGTGCGCCGTTTTATAAAACTGCATGAGTCGCTTGAGGTAGAGCCGACGACGATATTTAATCTCAATTTTCCGGGCGAGGTGACAGGCGGGTTCAAGAAATACCGGTTTACCTTTTTAGGCAGTCGGAAATTCGATGATATTATCGTTGAAAAGACCGATCCCCGCGAACAGAAGTATTACTGGATTGCCGGGACCGCCACATGGAAAGACCAGGAGGGCGCCGATATCAACGCCATCCGCGATGGCGAAGTTTCGATAACGCCGATTCAGTTGCAATTTACCGACCATGAGACACTGGCCAAACTTCAATCGGCCCGGATTAAGCTTCCCCGATGATATTTCCGATAGAATAGATATTGACATTTATCTCTGAACGTGTATTTTTAGGCTCTCTGATCGGGGCGTAGCGCAGTTTGGTAGCGCGCTTGGTTCGGGACTAAGAAGTCGCTGGTTCAAATCCAGTCGCCCCGATTTTAAATCCACAGTGAACAATATGCAGTACAGGGGTCATGGGAGAGCGGGACACGGTTTATATTGCAGTTAGTGGCGCCGGGAAATGCGCCAAAAAACTCCGTGATATGGCCTATGACGTCGGGGCCGCTATCGCCGCCGAGGGCGCTGTCCTTGTCTGCGGCGGACTCGGCGGAGTGATGGAAGCCGCCGCCAAAGGAGCAAGGGAAGCCGGCGGCCGGACTATCGGCATCATCCCCGGCACCGACAAATCCGCAGCCAACCCGTTCTGCGACGTTGTCATCCCGACCGGCTGTGGCGAAGCCCGCAATGTTATTCTGGTGAATACGGCCGATGCTGTCATTGCACTTCATGGCAAATTCGGGACGATCTCCGAGATGGCATTTACCCTCAAACAAAAGAAACCGCTGGTGACGATGGTCAAATGGGATGTTTTTCCCGAAGCCTGTTTTATCGAAGATCCTATCCTCGCGGTCAAAAAGGCAATAGAGCTTGCCAATGGCGCAAAATGTTAGAATAATCGTCTCCGGCCTCGTTCAGGGCGTCGGATTTCGTTACTATGCACTCCAGAAAGCCCGCGCGCTTGGCGTGACGGGGTATGTCAAAAATCTCACTACCGGGCAGGTCGAAGTGATCGCTTCCGGAGACGAGGGCCAGATCGATGATCTGATCAACGATCTCCGCGTCGGCCCCGGACATGCCTCGGTTTCAAATGTCGATCTGGAAAAAATAGACCTCGATGACACCTTCAACGATTTCACCATAAGATGACCTATGCCGTTTGATTACAAGACTGTCATCCGCGAAGTACAGGATTTCCCCAAACCGGGCATCCTGTTCTATGATATCACGACCCTATTGGCCAGCCCTGAGGCATATCGAAGCTGTCTCGATGACATGCAGGCTTTCCTGAACGAATGCAGTGTCAACTGCATCGCCGGCATCGACTCCCGGGGGTTCATTCTCGGCGGCGCGCTGGCCGACCGTATGAAGCTGCCGTTTGTACCCATCCGCAAAAAAGGCAAACTGCCCTATTACACTGTGCAAGCCAGTTATCAGCTCGAATATGGCACCGATACCCTGTGCATGCACGAGGATGCCATCGCCCCGGGCGAGCCCGTGCTGCTCATCGA
>CAZGLR010000098.1:0-12596 GCA_964526635.1 uncultured Ignavibacteriales bacterium
GTACGCAATGAATCTCGTCCTTTGTGTATTGGTCAAAAGCAGAAATGGTTTTTGTTAAGTTTGGCAACTTCAGAGCGTCATATTAACCTAGAAAAATCGGCTTAGTGTTCTCGTCGTCTCGAATATACAGTCTAAGCTATGGACGGGCAAGCCCGCCGTCGATCAATATAAAATGTTGCAATTGGGCTATTCAGCCTGTATTTATGATCAGAATATGAAGATAGCCCTTATTCATCATCAGTTCATCCGAGGCGGTGGAACCGAACGCTACCTCGCCGATCTGGTTCGCGGTTTTTCCGATGCCGGTGATACGGTGACAGTCATCGCCTCCAAGATCGCCGATGATATACCCGAAGGCCGTCTATGTTCGGTAATCAAAAACGACGTCTCAATCATCCCAAAACCACTTCGTAAACCGGTTTTCGCCACACAGTTACGACGGATCATGCGCGAACATGACTTCGATCTGACAATTTCAGTGACGCGGACTGTGTCCCAGGATATTGTCGTTTCCGGCGGAACCCGACGCGGGTATCTGGCTTATCAAAAACAGCGCGGGAATATCTTCGACAATCTCGAAATCAATCTCGAACAGGAGGGCTTCGATACATCGCAATGGATTGTCGCCCACAGCAAAATGGTGCGGGATGATATTATCAAGCAGTATAAAGTCGATGAAGAAAAAATCAGGGTAATTTACCCGCCGATCAATCTGGATATATTCAATACCACCGTCCGTGAACGGCGCAAGATAATACAAAAAGAATTCCGAATTGATCCGAACAGGAAAACACTTTTGTTTCCATCGACCGGGCATCATCGCAAAGGATTGGGCCTTCTGATCGAAGCGATGAAGCTGCTCCGCGATGATGCCTATGAGCTTTTGATTGCGGGAAGTCCTGCCGATGAGTTCCGGTTGCCGGCCAATTCCCGGGCGCTGGGGTATGTCGACGATATCGCCGGGTTGTATGGCGCGGTCGATCTGACAGTGTTGCCGTCGCAATATGAGCCATTCGGCCTGATAGCGGTGGAGTCGGTTTGTTGTGGGACGCCGGTGGTATTGTCGCCGTATGTTGCCGCGGCAGAGGTGTTGCATCCGGATGAACGGATTATCATTGAACGGCTCGATGCCGAGAGTATAGCCGACGCCATTGTCACCGCCGCCAGCCATAGCTGGCCCCACGGTCTCCCGGCGGCGGATAAAGCGCAGTTATCGCTGGCCGGTCATATTGAGGCGTTGAAAAATCTGGTGAGATGACACTATGATGCGAACAGTTGTCGATAATAACGTCATATCAGATGTATGTTCGGACGAGTCTGCTTTAGCCATTTGTATCAAAGAAGGATTTATTCATCACATATCACCTATGGCTTTTGAAGAACAACTTCGCGGGGTGGTATCTGAGCGATCGTTTGAAATCACTCATTTATTAATGCGCAACGTTCATAAACTTACATCAAATGGACATATTATGCTTGATGTGAAAAATCACTTAAAACGAACATTAGGATTGCTTAACAATGATGACATCTTTAAAAGGGCAAACGCGACAATTGGGATGTTTAAGCAGTTCTTAAATTGTCAAAATTATGCAGAATTTAAGAACAGATTTAAAAGGTTTATTGAAGTTAATCATAATGTGAAATTCCTCAATCAGAAAAAGGCGGAAGAAATACATGCTGATTTCAGACTGCTAAAATTATTGCAATCTTCAAGTCCACACAAAAAACTGTTCGAAAATTCTGACATTGAAATGAGTTTTCGTGAGAAATTTGCGAAAATATTGTTACACGATCTTAATTTGGATTTAGCAGCCAATTCTTATGGAATAATTGGGACATTAGATAGACTTCCTTCAGTGAATTATTATGTCGATTGCCATTTTGGGCTTTTGAAAAAATATCATCAAGGCATGCTACCCAAAGGTAGTGATGCGATTGATATGGACTATATATTCTATTTGGATCTATTTGACTATATTATTACAAATGACGGTTCTTTCAGGAATACTCTAAATACTTGCGGAAATGTTGATTTGAAGGGCAGAGCGATTAGTCTTCAAGATTTCCTGGATAGCCATACAAAATTGACAAAAAGGGCAATACTCAGAGATTCGGCTCAAGATTTAGAAATTTAAGCCACTATTTCTTGCCTCGCGCGAAAAATCCAGTAAATTCCACCCTGACACATGACCATTGAAGAGAAAGAACCAAAATGAACACTCATGAAATAGTCGTTAAAGTCTATCGGGGAGAGGGGCTGGAGTCGGTCCATCATGGCGCGGTCGCGGTCGTCAACGCCGCCGGTGAATTGACCCATTATGTCGGCGATCCTGAATTTATGACCCAGGCCCGCTCGGAAGCGAAACCATTTCAGGTAATTCCCCTGATCAAATCCGGTGCGGCTGATCAGTACGGTTTTTCTGAAAAACAGCTGGCGGTGATGTGTGGATCGCATACCGGTACGCCGGATCATGTTGAGACGGTAAAGACCAATCTGGCTGCAATCGGCATAGACGAATCATTCCTGCAATGCGGAACCCATCCGCCGTTGCATTATCAGGTCGATAAGATCAGCCCCAAAGAGGGCGAAGAATTTTCGCCCTTGCAGCATAATTGCAGCGGCAAGCATAGCGGTTTTCTGGCTATGACTACGTACCTGAATAATGATCTTGGGGCCTACCTGGAGCCATCGAGTAAAACCCAGCAGATGGTACTGGATGCGATCAGCGATCTGTATCAATATCCTAAAGAGAAAATAACTGTCGGCATTGATGGTTGCAGTGCGCCGGTATTCGGGATGCCGCTCAAGCAGGCGGCGATAGCTTATGTCCGGCTGGCCAATGGTATCTCCGATGATCCAGGCATGCGCGAAACGCTAAAACGAGTCAAGAGGGTTATGACAGCATATCCTGAGATGGTCTCCGGCCCGGGGCGATTTGATTATGATCTGGCGCGATCATATCCCGGCAATGTCGTGAACAAAATCGGCGCCGAGGCAGTTGAGGGCATTGGCTTTTCGGATCCGGCGGTTGGGATAGCGGTGAAAATACTCGATGGTGGTGTCCGGGCATTGTATCCCACTATTGTGGAGGTGCTGCGTCAATTGGGTATTCTCGATAAGGCACCGGGCGACTACCTGCAAAAGTATGTCAATCCCGTGATTACTAATTATCGCAAGCTTGAAGTAGGCCGTATTGTCACTGATTTTGAGTTGAAAAGAGCCTGAGTTTGGGTATATTGGCGATAATGGATATACGCGTAGAGGAGAGAGGTAATGCCGAAAAAGCCGATCGAACCATTCCGCATAAAATCAATTGAACCGATAACGCTGTTGCCCGAAGCAGAGCGTAAAAAGAAAATCACCGAGGCCGGCTTCAATGTTTTCAAACTCCGGGCCGCGGATATTTTTATCGATCTGCTGACCGATTCCGGGACCGGGGCGTTGTCGCAGGATCAATGGGCGGGATTGATGATCGGAGATGAATCATATGCCGGGAGCCGTAACTGGTTCCATTTCGAAAGCACTATCCGCGAAATCACGGGGATGGAATTTGTTTTGCCGTGCCATCAGGGCCGGGTGGCCGAGAATCTTCTGTTTTCGACTATTCTGACACGGGGCAGTTATGTCCCCAATAATACACATTTTGACACCACCCGCGCCAATACCATGCACAAGGGCGGTATTGCGGTTGATTTGCCCTGCCTGGAACTGGATGACAGCGACAGCGATTTTCCGTTCAAGGGTAACATGGATATAGCCGGACTGGAGAAACTGATCGCTCGCGTCGGCGCTGATTCGATTCCGGTGGTTGTCATAACAGTCACCAATAATTCGGTTGGCGGGTTGCCGGTTTCGATGGCCAATATTGCCGAGGTCAAGGCAGTCTGTAAAAAACATAGTATCCCGCTGTTTTTCGATGCCGCCCGTTTTGCCGAAAATGCTTTCTTTATTAAGCGCCACGAAAAGGGCTTTGAACACCGTTCGCTGATGTCAATCGCCCAGGAAATGTACTCATATGGCGATGGTGTCATGATGTCGGCAAAAAAGGATGGTCTGGCCAATATGGGTGGGTTTTTGGCTGTACGGAATCCCGAGTTGGCTGGTAAACTCAAAGAACTCTTGATCTTAATCGAGGGCTTTCCGACCTATGGCGGGCTCAACGGTCGGGATATGGAGGCAATCGCCCGCGGTTTGAAAGAGGCCTTGCAGGAGGATTACCAGGAGTATCGGACCGGCCAGATTGCTTATTTGGGCGAGTTGATCAGGGAAGCCGGGATTCCGATTATCGGGCCGACCGGCGGGCACGCAGTGTTTATCGATGCCGGCCGTCTGCTATCCCATATCAAGCCGGAACAATTTCCGGCCCAATCATTTACGATTGAATTATACAAGCGCGGCGGCATCCGCGCTGTCGAAATCGGGACGTTGATGTTTGGCGGTGAAGACCCCAATACCGGAGAAAAACTGCGGGCTAAGCGGGAGTTGGTGCGGCTGGCGGTTCCGCGGCGTATGTACAGCAATACCCACCTCGAATATGTCGCTGAAATCGCGGCCGCAATTGCGTCTGAAAAAGACCAGCTTCACGGCTACAAGATCGTCCATGCGCCGGTATATTTGCGTCATTTTACGTGCACTCTGGCTGAGGTGGAGGCCGGGCGTACGTCGACCGTGTCGGCGTAATGGGTGCTTGGGTCTGAAATTTTTTGCAAATCATGCGCAGAATATAGTCGCAAACCGCCCCGGTTTTTTGGAACCCGGAGCGATTTCGCTATGTTAAATACTGCAATGATGGGCGATTAAAGAGCGTACTTCGATTTTGTCCGCCATTTGGCGGGCGATTTGCGTAGATAGAATACAGTTTGAGTGCTTGACAGTTATAGTCTGAAGCGTTAAACTTAAGCTGCATTGAAACGTATATTATTATGAGGAGACAGTATCGAACGTAGTTAAAGGTTTGGCCGAGTGCCGATAATAACAGGAAGGCCGGATTATCCGGCAATATGAAATAGTAGGGATTGTCCTTTAACTGCGGTTGGTCGTTTCCGTATGAATTCGTCCAGCCGTGTCGGGTATGCACCCGGACATGGTTTTTTAATGACTGAAATCTTCACTGACAAGAATACTATCAGTCGTCTCGGGATTGTCATCGCACTGCTTATCGGCATTATGATGACCTCGCCGTCGCGCGCAGAAGTGTATTATCCCGATGTCGATATTATCGCCGAAGATCGCAACGGCTTATCGCTGCGTTATGTCCCGGTACTTTCCGAAGATTTCACGGCCCTGCGGCGGGCCGATAAAATCGCCGCGGGCGAAACTGCGTTTTGGGGACGGTCTCTCCTGGTGGCGGTGCCCGAAGGCGCCGAAATAAACTACTCGGTTTCATACAGCCGTCTCGGCTCTGCGGCCGTGCCGGTCGAACATGATTTCCTGCCCAATGATCAGCCACTGGTTCGATATGACGGCCTCACGACGGCCCGCAATCATCGCATTGCCCGTTTTTCGGTCTTTCCCCAGCGGGTTGAAAACGGCCGCCTGGCGGCATATACCGATTTTGTCATCGATATCAGTTTCAGCGGTGGTACCATTTCAAATACTGTCGCAACAGCCAACCGTATCGACTCGGTTTTGGCGTTGACGATTGTCAATCCCGGTCAATTCTATGAATTTGCCGCACAGCAGGAACGAAACGCCTTCGCGAAGCCGAAATCATCGGGCTTCAACGCCGCTGCCGACTGGTACAAGATTCAGGTTTCCCAAAGCGGTGTAACCGCCATATCCGGTTCGCTGCTGATTCAGGCGGGTATTGTTTTGAACAATCTCCCGATTGATTCGCTGCGGATGTTTTATGCCGGCGGGCGGAATCCCTCCTTTGATCCCTCTGATCCGGCACCGGTACTCAATGAAATTCCGATGATGATCGAGGACGATGGCAACGGCTTCTTTGATAGCGGCGATCGTATTCTTTTCTATGCCGAGGGCCCGAATCGCTTTGACTTCCAGGGTGGAACGCCGCAATACATCAAAAATCACTACTACTCTCTCAACTGCTACTGGCTGGCAGTGGGGGGAGATTATGTCTCGGCGCCCTTGCGGATGGCATCCGGCAACTATGTACCCTCCGGTCCCAGTGATCATGTGCTGACCACGGCCCGCTCGTTCGTCCGCCTCGAAACCGATAACAGCCTGCGGTCTGATGCCAGCAATCGTATCTGGGATTATTTTACCTGGTACTGGAATGATGATCGTGATCAGACCGTGCTGGCCAATTTGCCCGGGGCGGTCAATGGTGACTCGATTGATATCACGCTTTCCACCTATGGCAACAGCAGTACTTCGGTGTTGCAGATCAATGGTGCCTCGATGGTTCGGTATTTCGGTGTCGGCAAGTATCACTGGTATGGGTTCGGGGCGATCGATGGCCTCAATCAGATTCAGTTGAGCCTGCGGCCGGCCGGCGAGATATGGCTCGATTATGTCGATATCTCATATCCGGTGGCTTTGAAGACACGCACTGACCAGTTCGATTTTTCTTCATATGGCTATGGCGGTGTGATTGTCTATCGTCTGGCCGACTTAGCATCTGGAGACGCTATTCTCGATATCACCGATACTGACAATCCGGTTAGAGTTGATGTCTTCTCACTCAATGGTGACACCGCCATATTCCAGAAATCCACGGGCAGCGTCCCCAGCCGTTTTGTGGCCTATTCCGATGCATCAATTTTCACTCCGGTAGCGGTAACCTCGGCTGACATCATCGATTTACGTGCTGATCTCGACCAGTATGATTGTCTGGTTGTGGCGCCCCGCGCGTTTGACGATGCGGTCGCTGAGTACAGCGCGTATCGACAGCAAAACGGCGGGCATGCGGTCAAGTTTGCGGCAGTCGAGGATATTTATAATTGTTTCGGCTACGGCCTCGAGTCGCCCATGGCGATCCGCGACTACGCCCGTTTTGCCTTTGAAAATTACCAGGCCCCCGCACCCTTTGCGCTGCTATTGATGGGTGACGGCCACTACGATTATCTCAACAATCTCGATCTTCAGACACCGATGTATGTGCCGCCGTATGTCTGGGACCGCCTGAATACGTCAAGTGATGATTATTATGTCTACTTCGGTAAAATTGATTCGCTCGATTCCGACGGCAGCTTTGTAACTCCTGGCGATCGCGGCTGGGATATGATGGTCGCCCGGTGGCCGATACGGTCCTCCGGAGAAATTCGCGACTATCTCGACAAGATTCTGGAATACGAATCGCTGACCACTGAGGGTGCGTGGCGTGGACGGATTACCTATGTGGCCGATGATGAATTCAAAAGTACTATCTCGACCGAAATTATCCATACCGCGCAGGCGGAGACTCTGGCTGTGATGCACACGCCGTCGGAATTCATTCTGAACAAAATTTACCTGACCGAGTATCCGTTTGCATCGAGCGGCGATAAACCGCGCGTCAATGATGCCATTGTCGATGCCCTCAATACCGGATCATTGATTATCAATTACATCGGCCATGGTTCGCCTGATGTCTGGGCCGATGAACACGTTTTTCGCAAAACCAGCGACTTGCCGCGCCTGCAAAACCGGGACCGTCTGACGACCGTTATTGCGGCATCGTGTTCCATCGGCTTTTTCGATGCTCCCGACAAAGAGGGCATGGCTGAAGTCCTCTTCCGGCAGGAAGGCGGCATGATTGCCTCAGTCTCCGCCACCCGCCTGGTGTACGCGACTGATAACGCGATCTTCAATTACGATATTTACGATGCCATCTTTGGCGGCAAGACGAATCTCTGCGAGGCGGCCTTTGCCACCAAGATGCTGCATCAGTCCGGGTCGAATACATCGCTGATCCGTAATGACCGTGCCTATGCCGTTTTCGGCGATCCGCTCGGACGGATCGGGTTGCCGTCGTATCGCATCGAAATCGATTCGATCAGCGATTCGGCACTGGTGCCGCTGGCGCCGTTCGCTTTCTCCGGACGAATCACTGATTCAACCGGCGCGACACAGCCGCTGGATGGTTCGATAGATGTCCTGGTATATGATTCGGAGATTCAGCGCGAGCATGAACTCGGCATCAGCTATTCGCTGGGCGGCCCGACGCTGTATCGCGGCCCGGTAGCGGTCACCAATGGGCAATTCAGCGGACAGTTTATCGTTCCGCTGGATATCGACTATGGCGGAGCTGCGGCAAAAATTACGGGCTATGGCATCTTTGGCTCCGGGGCCGCCATTGGCGCGCGTGATTCTCTTCAGATTTCTTCAACCGTTGCCCAGACGTCGGATAATGCCGGACCAACGATCGAATATCATTTCGCTGAAGTACCGGATTTTGTGCCAGGCAGCCGTGTGCCGGAAAACGCCACGTTGGTGATCTCACTTGAAGATGCCTCCGGAATCAATCTAACCGGCGGGCTGGGACATCGCATAGAACTGATAATCGACAACGACAACAATGCCGCGATCAATCTTACCGATCGCTTTGCATATACCGCCGGGAGTTATCAGGCCGGCGAAGTTCGATTTACCCTGCCGGAGTTGAGTCCGGAACGGCACACCTTCATGCTGCGGGCCTGGGATAACGCCAATAATCCGGCGACCACGGAATTCGATGCCACCACGACTATGCGTGGAAGTATCGCGATTACGCAGGCGCTGAATTATCCCAACCCGATGGAGGAATCGACCGATTTCTATATTGAACTGTCGGAGACAGCCGAAGCGGTCGATTTACAAATATTCACTCTGTCCGGTCGCAAGATAGTGGACGTGACGTTGAACAATATTGCGGCCGGTCGCAATAGACTATATACCTGGAGCGGGCGGGACATGGATGGCGACCGTCTGGCCCAGGGCGTGTATATGTATAAGGTCATCGCCCGCGGACGTATGTCGTCCGGCGCCGACGATGAGAATACAGCCGAAGCATTTGGAAAGCTGGTGCTGTTGAATTAGCACATGTACGATTTGCATTAGATTGGGAGACAGGATCATGAAACGACTGTATGTCCTCTTCGTTTTCGCCGCACTCAGCCTCAGTTGCATGGCGCCTGCGGTACTGGCGCAGAATGTGTCCGATGCCGCTGTGCTGTACCTGCGCGTGGCTGCCGGCGCCCGTCCCGGTGGTATGGGCGAGGCTTTTGTATCTATCGCCGATGACGCCACCGCCACCTATTGGAACCCGGCTGGTCTCGGAAATGCTCCAATCGCCGGAGAATTGAAGACGATGCAGGTACCGGGCGGCTACGATAAAATTCAAGATGTTGTGACGATTCGGGGTGAAAGTGAAAATCTCGAAACCTGGGTTATCGCTGACAATACTCTGGTAATGTTCGACGGCACCAAGTGGAATACCGGAACCGAGCATACCACGTCTCCCGACCAGACGCTGGAAGAATTTCTCCAAACAGTCATCACCATCAATGATCCGGATCGTCTCGAGGCTTTCGCAGCTTCAGTGCGGGCCGCCAATTGCCCCATCAGTGAAGAAGACATGAAGGATTTCGTCGAACGCATCCGGACCAATATGCCGGAGGATTATCCTGATCAAAACGAGCTCGACAATCAGCTCAACCGTCTTGAAAAAGGCTTCTACGGCTGCCTGCTGAATACCGAGCAGTTCCGGGAAGTCCGGAAGAAATTGAATGATGGTTTGAAAGACAGTGAACTCGAGAAGAATGAACTCGATAAGATCACCTTCTCGATGGATCGTGTGACCTTCAAGTTTTTGCCGTCGAAGCTGAAGATTCCGTATTCTTCGGGAATCGACGCCAACCTGGTCGCCCTCGGCAGCACCGGCCAATATCTCTGGGTCGGGACCGACAAGGGCTTGTATCGCAAGGCTGGTCAGGCCTGGTCACCGTTTACCGCAGAAGATGGTGTCATCCCGTCGAACAATATCCTGTCAATGGCCTATTACGATGAATACCTGATGGCCGGGACCGACAGCGGTCTGGTGCGATATCATGCCGGGTCCTTTGCGACATTTGACTATATGCCCAAAGCACCGGTAACGTCGGTCACCCTTAAAAATGCAACCGAGGGGTATGCCATTGTCGGTGGGATGTTGTTTCAATACGATGGCCATGGCTGGGCCGGATATTATAAATATCGCCTTAGAGTAGATGATACCTTTGATCGCCTGATCGAACGGACCGCCATCTATCATACCGATGAGGAATACGAATACCTCAAAAATAAAATCATAGATCTCAATCGTGATCTGCTCTCGGTTAATGTTGATGTGGCCGTTACGCCGGAGGGCGGCGAGGCCGCCGATACCCTTCCGCCGGTGAGCGAGGAGGTGTTGCTGGATAGTGTCGAAACCGAAATCAATCCCGAGGATATCGTTCTTGAAGAGGGCGTCCTGATCCGTCTGCCGCTCAGCCCGGTTATTCGTTTCGAGGTCAACGCAATGGCGCTCGATTTCGACAATACGCTCTGGGTTGGTACCGATGCCGGATTGCTGTCGATGCAGGACTACGACTGGAAACGATATGGCTACGACAAGTATGTGGTTCCGACGGAACGCGATGGCCAGCCGGTCGAGGAAATGACCGCCGCTGAAATCGCCCGGATGTATTTACCGGGCGGGTCCGAGGACCAGGTCAATTCGCTGGCGGAAATTATCGATGAGTACAATGCTCTCGATGGTCAGCCGGTTGAAGCCGGGGAGGACGTCTTTGTGTACTCCGCCAACATTGGCTCAAAAATCCACTCAATCGGAATGGTCTTCGAAAACGTGTATGTCGGCACCGAATATGGTCTCGAACAATTTACCGGCGACGGCTGGGAAGAGGTAGCCACCGAAAACCTCAATCGCCGCCAGGTGATTTCATCCTTTGATCAGGGCCGGCTTGCCTACTATGTCTCGGAAGACGGTATCACCACCGAGACCAAGGGTAAGCGCGAAATCGTCCTGATGCATGTCAACTGGCTGCCCGATTTGAACCTGGATATGTATTATGAATATCTGTCCTATGTGCATCATGTGCGCGGCCTGGGAACGTTCGGTTTGAGTGTCATCTATCTCAACTATGGTGAGATTCCGTTCACTGACGAAGCCGGCAATCCTCTGGAAGTGGAGAATCCGTTTGAATTGACCGTCGGTGTATCCTATGGAACATCACTCTCCAAGCAACTGAAATGGGGTCTGACCGGTAAGTTCATCCATTCACATCTCTCCACAGTCGGCGCCGGCGCCGAGCAGGGCGATGGTATCGCCTCGGCCTTCGCTGTTGACCTGGGCGTTTTGTACAAGATTACCAACAGGATGCAATTCGGTGCGGCCGCCACCAACCTCGGGCCCGATATCACATACGTCAATGCGGCCCAGAGCGATCCGCTGCCGCGCAACCTCGGCGTAGGATTGTCATATCGGGTTTTCGACTCGCCATTTAATTCACTGATTGTTCAAGGCGAATTGAATACCCTGCTGACCGATCTTGACGGCGGAATCGGGACCGAGCTTGAGTACGCGATCCGTCATATCGGCGCCGAATATGTGTATTCGAACCTGATCATGCTGCGCGCCGGATATAAATACGACAAGGGCGGCGACGTGAAGCATTTAACTTTTGGAGCCGGTTTAAAGCTGGCCTCAGCTCGCTTCGACTTCGCGTATATTCCGTCAACCGGTGATTCGCCGCTGTCGAATACACTGCGTATTTCGGGAACACTTGGTTTTTAATTGTTGGCCTCTCAGGACGGGTAAAATAGGATGACCATGGTCCGTACGCATCTTTTGCATCGAATACTGATTATACTGGTCGCGGCATTGATTACCGCCGCGACCGGTCTTGCCGATGGCGGCAAATTCCTTCCCCTGGGTAAGCGGATATCCGTTGAACCGGATGAACCGCATGTCTATCCCAATCATCGCCACGGTGTCAATTTCCCTCGGGCTCAGGAACGGTTTTTGAGTGTCGAGAGAGATAAATCATATTCTCTCCCCCAAAAGGCGATCGCCGCCGATCATGTGGATACGATTGAAATCATCGCCCTTCGGGTGGAGTTTCAATTCGAGAATCCCGATGATCCCTTGACTACCGGGCGAGGGGTATTCGATTATCGTGACACCGCGGTATTCATCGATTCGGCCGGTCACGGTCTGGATCCATCGCCGCATAACAAGGCTTATTTCGACGCCCATCTCCGGGCACTGGCCCGTTATTGGGAACTGGTTTCGGGTGGAAAGCTGGTTTTGACGCATGAAGTATGGCCTCCGGAATCAGAAGCGGCCTATACGCTGCCGGAAAGTATGGGCTTCTATGGCGCCCAGCCGCCGGCCTTTGGCCTGGGGCAATTCGTCTATGATGCCCTGCAGGTCGCATTTCAGGACGATAGTGTCAGCTATCGCGATGAGGTTACCGGGCGGCGCAAGGCCATCATTATTTTCCACGCCGGCGCTGATCAGCAGAACAATCTTCCCTTTGCCGGACCGGATACGCCATATGATCTCTTCACCGGTTTCGCCACCTTCCTCGGCAGCAGCCGGATTATAATCGATCCGGATACATCAATTGTCGGCGATGATACCACCATAGTCGGTGTGGATACCGTGCTCGAAGCGGACGCCTTTCGAGAT
>CAZGLR010000099.1:0-12486 GCA_964526635.1 uncultured Ignavibacteriales bacterium
TGGCGACAATCGGGGCAGCGCCGGTACCGGTGCCGCCGCCCATGCCGGCGGTCACGAAGACCATGTCGGCGCCGGCCAATGCGGCCGCGACTTCATCGGCATCTTCTTCAATTGCCTTTTTCCCGATATCGGGATTGGCGCCGGCCCCAAGGCCCTTGGTCAGTCGTTTACCAATCTGGATCTTGGTGGCGGCTTTGTTTTGATCCAAAACCTGTGCGTCGGTGTTGGCGACAATAAATTCAACGCCGGTCAATCCCGAATCGATCATGCGACTGACCGCGTTTCCGCCGGCACCGCCGACACCAATGACCTTGATGTTGGCGCGGCTGCCATGTTCTTCAACAAATTCGAACGGCATCGAATCCTCCTATATGATCTAAAAATGTGTGTTAAACCATTTTTCAACTTTTTTGAAAAATCCCCGGGCCTTGCTTTTTTTGACGACCGCATCGCTGTGGCGGATGCCATACTGTAACAACCCAATGCCGGTCGCATGAATGGGGGAATCAGCCTGATCGGTAAGCCCGGAGAATCCCGATGGTACCCCGATTTTGACCGGCATATCAAAAATCTGTTCGGCCAGTTCAGATATTCCCGGAAGCAGCGCCCCGCCACCGGTCAAGACGACACCGGCGGCCAGGCTTTCGGGATAGTTTGATTTTTTGACTTCGCGGAAGGCCAGCGCCAGCATTTCTTCCACCCTCGGTCCAATAATCGAGGCCACCACATGACGCGAAATTTCACGTTCGGCTTTGGTGCCCACGCCGGGAACGAGGATCATCTCATCGGCATTGACCATCGATGGTATCGCAGCACCGTACTTGAGCTTGATCTCTTCGGCCTGATCAACCGGGGTGCGCAGCCCGATGGCAATATCATTGGTGACGTTTTTGCCGCCCAGCGGTACGGTTGAAGTATGACGGATCGAATTATCAAAATAGACCGCGATATCAGTGGTTCCGCCGCCAATATCAACGACCGCAACACCGAGTTCCTGCTCGTTTTCAGTTAAAAGGGCATAGCTGGAGGCAAGCGATTCAAGGACCAGCGCCTCAACCTCCAGTTCGCATTTGTTGATAGCCCGGTAGATGTTGCGTACAGCCGTTGATGCCACTGTGACAATATGCACCTCCGCCTCGAGCCGGACGCCGGACATACCGATCGGGACTTTGATGCCGCCCTGTTCGTCGATAACATATTCCTGCGGCAACACATGGATAATCTCACGATCAGCCGGAATCGCAACCGCCCGGGCGGCGTCAATAACCCGCTCGACATCGGTGTCGGTGATTTCATTGTCGCTGCGCGAGACCGCAATGACACCATGGGAATTAACCGAACGGACATGATCCCCGGAAAGCCCCGCGATGACACTTTCGACTTTGACGCCGGCCATAAGTTCGGCATCGGAGATCGCTTTGGATATCGCCCGTACAGTTTTTTCCAGATCGACCACGACACCCCGGCGGATGCCCTCGGAGGGGACCATACCCATCCCGACCAGGCGGGGGATATCCTCGCCCTCGCCGATTTCGGCAATAATGGCGGCAATTTTAGTAGTGCCGATATCAAGTCCTACAAGTGTTCGATCGTGCGACATACGCGTCTCCATCAGTTCCGTCGAATTACGACGTCATCGTAATGCAAATCATACACCGCGGCATCGGACCATTCGGGCAGCTTTGCTATTTCCGCCAGTTTGCGCAGCTGGCGCTCAAGGTCATCGCCGGTCACCATAAAAGTGCAGTTGCTGGTAATCAGGTAAATGTGAATGTAGACCGAATCGGAAAAGTCGATCTCGGCGATGTGAGCATACAGATCATTGTGTTCGTCCCGTAATTTCACGAGTTGTTTCAACATCGCGCCCAATCTGAAATCGTCCGGCTCTTCAAACAGGTCGGGCAGGGAAAATCCGTTAACAATCGGCATGGTGCCAATATTCCAGGCCGAATCCGGGGGCAACAGGCGACCGTGGGCATCCAGACCGAAAAGGCGGTTGTCTGACGAGATGACCAGCGCCACAGGGTCGAAGACATTGGTGCGGGCCGTTAGTGTCCCGGGAAGTTTATAGGAGATATCAATCCGGCGGATAGCGTTTAGCGAGGCTGCCGTATCGGCCAGTTTCGACACCGGCTGGCGAAACAGGCTGGTTCCGGTATCGGCGAAGCGGTTTAGCAATTCGGCGGCCAGTTCGCTGTAAGGCCCGGATACGGTACTGGTGCGCAACGCAAAAACCGGCGAGTAATACACCACCGCTGTGGCTGCAACCAGAACGATCGTGGCCAGCAGATACATCCAGTATTTTCTCCTGATCCCCAGAAACATCAGCGATTCAGTTTCTCCAGCAAACGGTTACAGATGCGGAACACATCACCGGCGCCAAGGGTGATGATAATGTCACCCTCGCCGGCGATTTCAGCTGCCTTTTCGATAGCGTTTTCTTTGAGGCCGATATATTCCACATTCTTATGCCCGATGCGCCTGGCGTAGTCGGCAATTAGTGCCGCAGTGATCCCGGGCAGAGGTTTTTCACGGGCCGGGTAAATATCGACGACGAAGGCGATATCGGCACGATGCAGCGCTTCGGCGAACTGGCGATAAAAATCACGCGTCCGGCTGAACAAATGCGGCTGGAAGACAGCGATCGTCCGCCCGCCAAGATGGGCCTGCTTCTGTATATCAAGGCATCCGCCCAGAGTTTCGCCGACTTCGGTCGGATGATGGGCATAATCATCGATGACAGTAATTCCGCGAGCCTCACCCATTATCTGGAAACGGCGTCCGACGCCACGGAAATCACGCAGACTTTCTTCGATGACTTCAAAGGGCACTTCCATCTCCAGTGCCAGCGCCGAGGCGGCCAGAGCGTTGGCAATATTGTAGCGGCCGGGAATACGCAAGGTGATAGTACCGAGCCGGTCTCCCCGGAAAATCAAATCAAAGCGGGAACCATAACCGACATATTCGATGTTGGCGGCAAAGACATCAGCGTCATCGGAAAACCCGAACGTGACTACCGGGCGTTTGATGTTATCCCGGATACGCAATACGTTCAGATCCGACTGCGGGATTATCACCGAACCATAAAATGGCACCCGGCCGATATATTGATCGAAGGCATCGAGCACGTCTTCGAGATTTTTATAACAATCGAGATGATCCTCTTCGATATTGGTGATGACCGCAATCGAGGGAAACATCTTCAGGAAGGAACGGTCGAACTCATCGGCCTCGGCAACCATGACATCACCTTTGCCAAGTTGCCCGCCGCTTTCCATCTCGATAGCCCGACCGCCAATGAGAACAGTCGGGTCCACCCCGGCGCCAATTAGAATTTTGCCGATCATGGCGGTGGTAGTGGTTTTGCCATGGGTTCCGGCGATGCCGATGGAGAATTTCAGACGCATCAACTCGCCCAGCATCTCGGCTCGCTTGATAATCGGAATCCCTCGTTCATTGGCGCCAATGACTTCCGGATTGGTATCACCGATAGCCGATGAAATGACGACAAGGTCGGCGCCCTCGATCTGCTCGGCAATATGACCGGAATAGACCGTGATACCGGTTCTCTGCAAATCCTCAGTCACTTCAGTCGGGGTGTTGTCGGAACCTTTAACATTGTAACCGAGGTTATGCAGAATTTTGGCCATGCCCGACATACCGGCGCCGCCGATCCCGACGAAATAGAGATTTTTGTACTTCGCAAATATCATAGTCGCTCGCGAAAAATCGGTGAGTGTTTTCTCAATAGTGTTCGTTGTCAAGGACAACTCCTTTGTGTCCGGCAAGATGAATAATCTCCCTGGCGATTTCCTCGGCGGCGTCAGGCCGTCCGAGGCGTATCGCTGCCTGCTTCATCAACAGCAACCGGTCTGAGGTGACAATCTCCGCAGCCCGTTGCAGAACGTCGATCGTCTCGAGGTCGGCATCGGCGATCATCTCGGCCGCTCCGGCATCGACGACTTCGCGTGCGTTGTGCGTCTGATGATCGGCGGCGGCAAACGGAAACGGCACGAATATCGCCGGGATGCCGCAGGCCATCAGTTCGGCAATCGTCAACGCACCGGCTCGCGCAATTGCCAGATCGGCGGCGGCGTAGACCAGTTCCATGTTATTTGAAAACGGGAAAAGGGAGACGGCAATATCCTTATTGTCGAGCCTCCCGGCAACGTCCTTGTAATCCCTTTTCCCGCATTGCCATAAAAGTTGTATGCGATCATCGAGATGATCAATGCTTTGCAAAATCGCTTCATTGATGCGCCGGGCTCCCTGCGACCCGCCCAGAATCAGGATTGTCTTTCGATTCGGGTCGAGATTGAAGTGCGCAATGGCCGCATCGCGATTACCCTCGGTCAATTCCCGTCGGATGGGATTGCCGATAGATTTTATACTGGTCCCCGCCGGCAAATACGACTCGGATCGGCGATAGGCGATGAAAACGATATCGACATGTCTCGCCATCTTGCGCGTCACCAGCCCGGGGAAACTATTTTGTTCCTGTATCGCCCGCGGGATGTTTTTCAGGGCGGCGGCAATCAGGGCCGGGGCGGCAACATAACCACCGGTACCCACAACAATATCCGGTTTGAAGCGGCGGCAAATAGCCAGAGCCTGGATGACCGAAATGATCAACCGGAAAGGAAACGCCAGCAGAGCCGGCGATATAGATCGCGGCAGACCGCGCATGCTGACCGTACGCAAGGGGTATCCGAGATCGTCCTTCATGCGATATTCCAGCCCATAGCGTGTGCCGACAAATTCGATGACCGCATCAGCCATCAGCCGCTGCACCTGTCGCGCGATAGCGATGGCCGGAAACAGATGGCCTCCAGTGCCGCCGCCGGCAAAGAGAACTCTCATCGCGCCCTCCCCGCCCGGCTTCTGCACCGCGACAAATTCAGCAATACCCCGACCGCGCCGGCCGAGACTGCCAGCGATGAACCGCCGTAGCTGAGAAACGGCAACGCGATGCCGGTGGTCGGGATTAAGCCCAGCACGACCGCAATGTTGATCATCATGTTCACGGCCAGACACATAGTCAGCCCGATACCCAGCAGGAAGTTGAAGCGGTCATCCTGGGCAATAGCGATCTTCATCCCCCGCCAGATAAGTCCGAACAAAAGCGCCAGTGTCAGCAGCAAACCCAGCAGTCCGAGTTCTTCACCGATCGAGGCAAAAATAAAATCAGTGTGCGGTTCGGGCAGGAAGAACTGCTTGAAGATGCCGTTGCCGAGCCCCTGGCCGAAGATACCGCCGTTGGCCAGAGATAGAATCGACTGCCGCACCTGATGCGAGGCCAGCATCGGATCGGCCAGCGAATCGATGAATGTATCGACGCGAGCCTTCTTGTAGCCAACGACAAACACCAGAACAAACAAGGCCGCCAGGGATCCACCGATCGAGACCAGTAAATGCGACAGACGGGCGCCGGCCAGAAACAGCAGGGTGACCACTGTTACGCCCAGCACCAACACCGAGCCAAGATCGGGTTCGATGAGAATCAGAAGGATACCGAGACCGATCATCGGGCCATATGGCCAGATATACCAGCGGGCATTTTCGAGATTCCGTCCCCGCTGCGACAGCGAATGGGCCAGGTAGAAGATGACTGCGTATTTAAACAATTCCGACGGTTGCAGGGTCATGACGCCCAGCGACATCCAGCGATGAGTGCCGCGCACCATCGGCATAAACAGGACTATGACCAGCAAAAACAGGCAACCCAATAGTGCTGGAACAATCAGGGGCCGGATGCGGTCCAACGGAATATGCGCTGCCACCAGCATGACCAGATAAGCGATAATCAGCCAGAAAATCTGCCGCTTCAAAAAGAAGGCATGGCTGGAGTAGCGATCGCTCCCGTCGGCAATGGCACTCGATGATGAGTAGACCATGATGCTGCCGAGCAAAATCAGCGTCGACACGATCACAAACAGCAGAAAATCAAATGTCTGCTCTTTACGCCCCAATGACAGCTCCATTTCCGTTTTTCAGCTTTCGGGCCGCCTCTTTGAAATCGCGGCCGCGTTCTTCGAAATTCCGATACATATCGAAGCTGGCGCACCCGGGCGATAGAAGCACCGTATCACCCGGATGGGCCAGTTCAAACGCCTTCTGGACAGCTTCATGCATCGAGGCGGCCATTACAACCGGGATATGCCGACCGAGTTGTTCGAAAATCTTGTCTTTGGCCTCGCCCAGAAGTATCAGATGCGCGACTTTCTCTTTGGCCGCCGGCAAAAGGCGTGTGAAGTCACCGTCTTTATCCCGCCCGCCTGCGATCAGGTTGACGCGTCCGGTCATCGATTTAAGGGCAACAATGACGGCATCGACATTGGTACCTTTGGAATCATTGATAAAGCGGACACCGCCGATAGTGGTGACTTCTTCGAGTCGGTGTTCCACGCCGGCAAAACGCTGCAACACAGCCGCGATGACATCGACCGGGATGCCGGCTGACAACGCCGCCGCGGCGGCGGCGGCGGCATTGGACCGATTATGCTCGCCGGGCAGCGCGATGTGATTGATATCGATGATATCGAATAAATTATCCGCCAGCCGGCCGATAAGCTGTTCTCCCCTCTGGTGAACACCTTCCGACTGACCGGCGAGAGCCGTATTCCCCTGCGTCGAGAATGACAACACACGCGCGTTATAAGGATAATCGCGGCGTGCGATTTCGGGATCGTCGCCATTGATGATGGCATACTGGTCACGCGACTGATTTTCGAAAATCCTGAATTTGGCGTTGCAGTAACTGGCAAATGACTCATAGCGATCGAGATGATCCGGCGTCAGATTAAGCAGGATGGCGGCATAAGGCGCGAATTGTTCGATCCGTTCGAGCTGGAATGATGATACTTCCACAATGGCCAGACCCTCCTCAGGAATCGAGCGAGCGATGGATGAAAAGGGTGTCCCGATATTGCCGCCAACCGCACTTGGTTGCGCCGAGGCCGCGCAGATTTCGCCCAAAAGCGAAGTTGTCGTGGTTTTGCCGTTGGAACCGGTCACAGCCAGGACGCGACCGCGACACACCCAGTAAGCCAGTTCGATTTCTGAAAAGACCGGTAAGCCGGCTTTGGCCGCCTTCTGGAGAATATCCAGCGATCCGGGCACACCGGGCGAGACAATCAGGTAATCCGATTCCAAAAGCCGGTCAGTATGCCCCCCGCACTCGAAGTCGATTTTCAGTTTCTGGAGACTGGCAATGACATCTTCCAGTTTATTCTGCGGCAGGACATCGGAAACAAATGGTTTCCCGTTGAGGGACTGAACCAACTCGGCGGCGGCGATGCCGGATCGGGCCATGCCGATTATGCCGACGCGCCGTCCATGAATGCGATCAACTCTATTCATCGTATCTTCAGCGTGCTGAGGGTGAGAAGCGCACACAGCGCCCCGATTATCCAGAATCGAACAACGACTTTCGATTCGGGCCATCCTGACAATTCAAAATGGTGATGCAATGGCGCCATCTTGAATATTCGTTTCTTTCGCATCCGGTAAGAAAGAACCTGCAGAATTACCGACAATGCCTCGGCAACAAACACGCCGCCGACAATCACCAAAAGCAGTTCTTTCTTAATCAAAACGGATATCGCCCCCAGGGCCCCCCCGAGCGCCAGCGACCCGGTATCGCCCATGAAGACCTGGGCGGGCGGAGCGTTGAACCAGAGAAACCCCATCGCCGCCCCGATTGCCGCCGAACAAAAAATCGCCAGTTCGCCTGCGCCGGGACGGTATTCGATCGCCAGATAGCTTGAGAAGTCGGCACGGCCGGCGACATAGGTTAGACCGGCAAAAGCGATGAAGCAGAACGCCGCCAGGCCGATCGCAAGACCGTCGAGGCCATCGGTGAGATTTACAGCGTTGGATGATCCGGTGATGACAATCGCCACGAAGGGGATATACAATGCGCCCAGGTTGAGAATATAATCTTTGAAAAACGGTATCTCGGTATAGCTGGAATACATGCCCGATGTCGGGAAGTAGGCCATAATGAGACCGAAGACCAGACCGCAGGCCAACTGGCCGATCATCTTTTTGCGGGCAACCAGACCATTGCGTTCGTTTTTAATGGCTTTGAGATAATCATCCATGAAACCGATAATGCCCAGCCAGACTGTTACCAGCAGGATCAACTGGATAAAACGATTGCCCAGATCGGCCCAGAGGAGTGTAGGCAGCAAAATAGCGATCAGGATCACAATTCCGCCCATGGTCGGCGTCCCGGCTTTGGATTGATGCGACGAGGGACCATCCTCGCGAATCCGTTCGCGAATCTGCAGCCGGTTTATAATCCTGAGAAATATCGGCCCGAGTATCAGGGCAATAAGCAGCGCTGTCACGGCCGCAAAGGTGGCGCGCGTCGTGATATAGCGAAAGAGATTCAACGCCGAAAAATACTCGGTCAACTCTGAGAATAACCAGTAGAGCATATTAGTTCTCGCTAAACGCTGCTCCTTTAATTCCCGCGGCAATTTTCTCCATCTGCATCCCGCGGGATCCCTTGATGACAACCAGGTCGCCCCGTTCAACCACTTGTAGCAGTTTATCCAGAAGCGCCTGCTGATCGGCGAAATGAAACACCCGATCCGGGTTTATACCGCCGTCGCGGGCACCCTGAGCAACCATCGCCGCTTCCGGACCGTAGCAGAAGAGATAAGCGGTATCCGTTGCCGCGATCTCGCGACCAATTTTGTTATGCCAGGTTTGCGACGAAGCGCCCAGTTCGAGCATGTCTCCAAGGACGACAATTTTCCGGCCATGTCCTGACATCTCCTGCAGTGTCCGCAGCACCGCCTGCACTGATGCCGGATTGGCATTGTAGCAATCGATCAGCAATGTCAATCCCTTGCATCGTTCGATTGTCTGCCGCATATCCGGCGTCACAAATGACCGCAATCCCTGCTGCCACATCTCCGGCGTGCAGCCCCAGAGTGATGCACCAGCAATCGCCGCCAGGGCATTGTACACATTGGATCGCCCGAAAACAGGCAACGTGATGCGGGTGTTGTTTACGGTAAACGTCGTCCCCTCATCTGGCCGTGTTTCAATGTCGTGTGCCTGAAAATCACACTCGGCCTCGATACCGAATCCGGTGAATTCCATCTTGCGTTCGGCGGCCTCCTTCATCAACAGTGGGTCATCCGCATTAAGAATCACCGAGGCGCCGACCGGCAGGCTGTCGATTAACTCAAATTTTGCTTTGGCGACATTTTCGACCGATCCCAGTGTTTCCAGATGAGCCGCCGAAATATTGGTAATAATCGCCATCTCGGGTTTGACCAGTCCGGCCAGCCGGGTCATTTCACCCGGTTCGGAAATACCCATCTCGAAAACGACATAATCGACGTCGGGCATGCGACTCAGAGCCAACGGTATACCAAAGAGATTGTTCAAGTTTCCCGCCGAACGATAGGCCGCGAATTTGCGGCTGATGATAGCGTACATCATCTCCTTGGTTGTCGTCTTGCCATTGGATCCTGTAATGCCGACAAAATGAGCTTCGCTGCGACGGCGCAGCCAGGTCGCCATATCCAGCAGGGCATCATGGGTATTCTTCACGGCAAACAACGGTCCCGGCACCTTTTTGGACAGCTCATCAAAGCGCTCACGACTGACCACTGCAGCTGACGCACCAGACGTAAACGCCTGTTCGACATATTTGTGGCCGTCGTTGGTCACACCCTCGATAGCAAAAAAGATATCACCGGGTGAGATCGTGCGGCTGTCGATCGAGATGCCGGTTATCTGTGCAAAAGTCCCTGTCCCCGGAGTAACCGGATCAGCCGTCAGCACATTTTGCAGGATGTCAGACGTCACTGCTTTCACCTAAGCCTTGTATCCTCTGTTTGCCATCTCTTCAATAATCACATTCCGATCCGACCAGGGATGCTTGGTACCCTTGATGTCGAGATAGGATTCATCGCCTTTGCCGGCCACCAGGACCACATCGGTATCTTTGGCCGTATCGAGAGCGTGTTGTATTGCCTCACGGCGATCTTCGATTGTGATCGTGTCAGCGCCATCGACGAACCCCGCTTCGGTATCGGAGAAAATCTGATTGGGGTCTTCAGTACGGGGATTGTCAGTGGTCAGGATTGTGTAGTCGGAATTGGCGGTCACCGCCTCAGCCATGAGAGGTCGTTTACCGCGATCGCGATCGCCGCCGCAGCCGAAAATAGTCAGCAAACGACCGTCGCTCAATTCCCGCAGCGCTTCAATCGTACGAATAAGGGCATCCGGCGTGTGGGCGAAATCGATAAAAACCGTATAGGGAGCATCGACCTGGATGCGTTCAAGACGGCCCGGGACAATCTGCGCGTTTTCAAGGCCATCGACCACCGAATCAATGTCAGCACCTGCCGCCATCGACGCCCCGGTCGCGGCCAGGGCATTATAGAGGTTATAGCGACCCACCAGCGACATGTGGACTACGCGATTGGCCACCGGGGTGTGAATCTCGAAACGCGTCCCCGTCGGGCGCAACTGATAATTTTCAAGATAGATGTCGGCGCCCGGATCAGAGAGTGAATACGACATATACGAGCACTTCATCCGATCGATCAGCGCCCTGAATTCCGGCACATCATAGTTGACCACCGCCCACTTGGTCTCTTCGTTGACCATATCGAGCAACCTGGTTTTGGCCGCCAGATAGTCATCCATATCTTTATGGAAGTCGAGATGATCCCTCGTGAAATTGGTAAAGAGCGCCACCCGGACATTGACATTACGCACCCGATGCAGTACCAGGGCGTGTGATGATATTTCGAGGACAGCATTGTTACACCAGTTATGCTGCATCGCATACAGCAGACGGAACACGTCCAGCGATTCAGGCGTGGTGCGATCCCCGGCGATTTTATCACGGCCGGTATCATACAGCAGCGAGGTAATCAGTCCGACGCGCTTGCCACGGGCTTCGAGAATTGAACGAATCAGAAAACAGGATGTGGTTTTGCCATTGGTGCCGGTGACGCCAACCACCTTGACGCGATTATTTTTGTAATCGTAGAAATATGCCGCCAGGTCGGCCAGGGCCGCCCGGGCATCGGAGACAATCATCTGCGGCACCGGCAAGTCGCCCTCGCGTTCGGTGATAATAGCTGCCGCACCGCGTTCGATGGCATCCCCGGCAAACTCGTTGCCGTCACGCGTAAAACCGGTGATCGCCACAAAGGCGGCTCCCGGCTTTATCATCCGGCTGTGATACTCGACGCCGCTTACCTCGGCGTCTTCATTGCCGATGATTATGGCGCCACCGAGTGCGGATGCGAGTTCTCGCAGTGTGGTTGTCATGCACCGTTCTTTCGTGAGCATATCAAAGTCAGCGATGTGTTATCGTCTCCTGGTGTCGCCGGCATGGGGTGCTGTCGAATAACCCGGCCGTGTCCCTGGCTGGCAACGTCGATGTTATACTGCGCGCAGACATCAAGTGCTTCGCGCAGACTCAAACCGGACAGGTCCGGCAGCATAAATTGATCTTCCAACCCGCGGTTGGTAATACAGCGAATCGTATCGCCCGGCTGGATACGGGCATCGATCGGCGGCTGAGTGGCAATTACCACCGGTCCCGATCCGGAAAACACAGCCGTACATCCGATCTTGCCGATATGATATTTGGCCTCGTCGCGGGAGGCGCCCGCGAAATCGGGGATGGATATCCCACGGTAGCTGGCCGGTTGCGCGTCGACCAACAGCTGCACGTTATCGGTGATTGGTGCGTCGGCCAGCGCTTTCATCGGATAATTATCCAGCGCACCGAATTTCACCGCGATCGATTCGAAAACCGGTCCGGCGGTGTAGCCGCCATAGTGAATCGGCTCGGGTTCATCGAGAATGACAATCCCGGCCACCAGTGGCGTATCGGCAGGGAAAAACCCGGCAAATGACGCCATAAATTTGTTTTTGATATATCCGCCCGACTCGAGATTGGGCTTTTCGGCAGTGCCGGTTTTTCCGGCTATGGCAAACGGTGCGCCGGCCAGCGGAACGCCGGTTCCGCGGGTAACGACACCGCACAGAAATTCATGCAGCGTGGCGACAACATCCTTGTCGAGCACGCGGATCGGACGGCTGCGATGCTGCTCGACAATCTTGCCCTCGTCGTTTATACACCCTTTGACAAAATGCGGATGATGTAAAATACCGCCGGCAGCCACAATCGCATAGGCCTGGGCCATCTGCAACGCCGTGACCGAGACACCATGGCCGATCGCGAACGACGATGACGTATATTCCGACCAGCGCACCGGGCGGCTGAGCAAGCCGGCGGATTCGCCATTGAGCCCGCAACGCGTTTTGCGCCCGAAACCGAGGCGCTGGGCCATGGCATAGACATTTTCGGCATCGATCTGATAGGCAACCTTGCCCATGATGATATTCGATGATTTTTCAAATGCCTCGCGGAAATTCAGCCAACCGAACTTATGATCATCGCGCAGACGGCGATAGCCCAGCTTCCAGAGACCATTCTCG
>CAZGLR010000100.1:0-12379 GCA_964526635.1 uncultured Ignavibacteriales bacterium
CCCGCCGGTGGGCCGCAAAATCGCGGAGATGATCCGTCAGGTGCACGCTTTCCAGCACGTCCGCAAAACCAAGGGCGCGGAAGCGTGTCCGGCCGGATGGGAACCGGGCGATCCGACGCTCAAACCTGGCCCGGACCTGGTCGGCAAGGTCTGGAAAGTCTGGCAGCCGAAAGAATAGGCGATGATGCGGCCATAGTTGATTGACGAGATCAAAATATTAGTGCATCGTAGGGGCGAGGTTCCCTCGCCCGTCGAACGGTTGCATCAACCGTCGAAGATTCCATCGATCTCACAGCGGGCCGGGTGATCCCGGCCCCTACCCTCGATTGTAATTTAGTAAATCAGGATTACGCCGTACCCCACTCGGCACCCGCGTGGGTTGTGCAGTGCGGTACCGGGTGTCGATGATGTCTTTTCGCGCCCCTGAAGGGGCGCGCCACAACGGATGGTCTCATCGACTCCTGCGCGGGCCGGGTGATCCCGGCCCCTACCCTCGATTGTATTTTAGTAAATCAAAATTACGCCGTACCCCACTCGGCACCCGCGTGGGTTGTGCAGTGCAGTACCGGGTGTCGATGATGTCTTTTCGCGCCCCTGAAGGGGCGCGCCACAACGGATGGTCTCATCGACTCCTGCGCGGGCCGGGTGATCCCGGCCCCTACCCTCGATTGTATTTTAGTAAATCAAAATTACGCCGTACCTCACTCGGCGTCCGAGTGGGTTGTGCAGTGCAGTACCGGGTGTCGATAATGTCTTTGCGCGCCCCTGGAGAGGCGCGCCACAACGGATGGTCTCATCAACTCCTGCGCGGGCCGGGTGATCCCGGCCCGTGCGATAGAATCTGTTTTAAAGATGTAATTCTCGCATACGGTAGCCCGATCCGCAGGATCGGGTGGGCTGTCCAAACGCAATCGATTCGATTCCCTTTGGCTCACCCCTTAAATGGGTGAGGCATCCATGTATGCATAAGATCATCAGGGTGGCCTGCGGTCTTTGAGTGCAGGCAATCGGCAATTATATATACCTTTCGTGGCCGGCTAACGCAGCAACTCCGTCTGCATCAGTCACATCATTTCATCACATTCTGTACTTATGTTTCAACCGCACTCGTAACCATTTGCATTGCATATTCTTACAGCCATAAAAAAGACCCCGCGAAACCAAGTTTTCATTGCGATTTTTGTTGAAATGTGGTATAATTATGCTTTGTTTTCGGTGTCTGAAAAATGCGCCTAAATTGTTAGCAGAAGCGAAGATAGGTAATTAGAATGAGTCTCGACCAACAGAAAATCGTCCCCATCTACCTCGAAGAGGAGATGAAAAGCTCCTACCTCGACTACTCCATGTCAGTCATCACCAACCGTGCCCTGCCCGATGTTCGCGACGGCCTTAAACCATCGAATCGCCGCATCCTCGTCGCGATGAGTGAACTGAATTTGTCGCCGGGGCGGCCGCATCGTAAATGCGCCAAGATCGCCGGCGATACCTCGGGTAATTATCATCCCCACGGCGAACAGGTAGTGTACCCTACGCTGGTGCGCATGGCCCAGGATTTCAATATGCGGTATCCACTGGTCGATGGCCAGGGGAACTTCGGATCGGTCGATGGCGACGGTGCCGCGGCCATGCGATATACTGAAGCCCGCATGACACCGATCGCGATGGAAATGATGGTTGACATTGAAAAAGAGACTGTCAACTTTGTCGACAACTACGACGGCACCCTGAAAGAACCAATCGTCCTCCCGGGCCGTTTCCCGAACCTCATCTGCAACGGCACTACTGGTATTGCGGTTGGCATGGCGACGTCTGTCCCGCCGCATAATCTCACCGAAGTCGGCAATGCGATCGTAGCGCAAATCGAAAATCCCGATATTACCAATGATGAGTTATTGCAGATTATTCCCGGTCCCGATTTTCCGACCGGCGGGATTATTTATGGCCGCAGTGGTATTACGGAAGCGTACAAATCCGGCCGTGGCCGTGTTACTCTTCGGGCCAGGGCGGTTTCCGAAAAGATGAAAAGCGGCAAGGAAGCGATTGTCATCACAGAAATACCCTTTCAGATTAACAAATCGACTCTGCTGATCAAGATCGCCGACCTGGTGCGCGATAAGAAAATCACCGGCATTTCCGATTTGCGCGATGAATCCGATCGTGACGGTATGCGAATTGTTATCGAACTCAAGCGCGACATGCAGCCGGAAATCGTGTTAAATCAGTTGTATCGTCACACCACCCTGCAGTCGACCTTTTCGATCATCAATCTGGTTTTGGATCATGGCGTCCCGAAATTGATGACGATAAAAGATTTGATTGAAAAATACATCGAACATCGTCATGAAGTTGTCGTCCGTCGTACTGAGCATGATCTCCGCAAGGCCGAAGCCCGGGCCCATATTCTCGAGGGCTACAAAATCGCGCTGGACAATATCGACGCTGTCATCGAGCTGATCAAGAAATCCGATTCGGTGCCGGATGCCCGCCAGGGCTTGATGAAGACATTCGGCCTGTCCGAACTTCAGGCCAATGCCATCCTCGAAATGCGCCTGCAGCGCCTGACCGGGCTGGAGCGCAAGAAAGTCGAAGAGGAATACCTCGAGACTATCAAGCGGATCGAGGAATACAAGTCGATTCTCGGTTCCAAACAGCGCCGCATGAATATCATCAAAGAAGAAGTCGAAACCCTGCGCGACAAATACGGCGATGCCCGCCTGACTGAAATTGTCGATGAAACCGAGGAGATGACGCTCGAGGATCTTATCGCCGATGAAGAGATGGTCATCTCTATCACGCATCAGGGGTATATCAAATCATTGTCGAGTTCAGCCTATCGCCGTCAGAATCGCGGCGGCAAGGGTGTGATCGGCATGGAGACCAAAGAAGAAGACTTTGCTGAGCATGTCTTTGTGGCGACATCGCATCAGTATATTCTCTTCTTCACTTCCAGTGGTCGCTGCTACTGGATGAAAGTCCATGAGGTGCCTCGCGGCGGCCGCATGGCGCGCGGGCGCCCGATTGTCAATGTTTTGAAACTTGGCCCCGATGAACGCGTTTCTACGTTCACACGGGTCCGTGATTTCAAGGAAGATGAGTTTATTATCATGGCGACGCGCCTGGGGACGATCAAGAAAACATCGCTGGCCGAGTTTTCCAATCCGCGTTCAACGGGAATCAATGCCATCCATCTTGCCGATGGCGATGAGTTAATCCGCTGTGCGGTTACAAATGGCTCCAACGATATCATCCTGGGTACTCATCAGGGTCAGGCGATCCGTTTCCAGGAAGATAAAGTCCGCTCGATGGGCCGCACTGCCGCCGGCGTCAAGGGCATCAATCTGGCCAAGGGTGATGTTGTCATCGACATGGTCGTCGTCAAGCGCCAATCCACGATCCTGGCGGTGACTGAAAACGGCTTCGGCAAGCGAACCCCGGTAACTGATTACCGGGTCACCAACCGTGGCGGCAAGGGAATCATCAATATCAAGTGCAGCGCACGAAATGGTAACGTGGTGGCGGTTCGCGAGGTACTCGATGATGATGAGATCATCATACTGACCAAGATGGGTATCGCACAGCGTATTCCGATCAATAACATCAGCACGATCGGCCGCAATACTCAGGGTGTTCGTTTGATGAGCCTTAAGCCAAAAGACAAAATCTCATCGGTGGCGGTCGTTTTCGGCAGCCGCAAAACGCTGATCGAAGGTGAAAACGGCATCGAGAACGGCAACGGCGACAACAGTCATGACGAAGACACCGGCGAACAGCAAGAACTCGAGATGTAGATTACAACGATAAAAAAAGCCCCGCATGTCGGGGCTTTTTTTATATGATTTCCGTGGCTGTTTGATCGGCAGCATTCGTATTTCTGACAAAACAGGCAGGTCTGAATGCAAGAATTCGAAATACTCAAAGAGCTGGTAATTATTCTTGGTATCGCCGTCATCGTAGTGGCGGTATTTTCGAAATTCCGTCTGCCCGCCATCGCCGGTTTCATCCTGGCCGGGATACTGGTGGGACCCGAAGTACTGGGGATTATCGGTGATGTCCACAATGTCGAGATTCTGGCCGAAATCGGCGTGGCGCTGCTGCTGTTCGGTATCGGGATGGAACTGTCTCTCGAGAAGCTGAAACGTCTGTGGCGCCTGGTTGTCTTCGGCGGATTGATTCAGGTGAGCCTGAGTATTCTGGTGGCGGTTGCTATCGCCGATTTTTTCGGCCTGCCGCTGGGCACGTCGATATTTGTCGGCTTCATGGTGGCCATCTCCAGCACCGCGATCGTGCTGCGCGGCCTGGAACAGCGCGGCGAGATCGATGCCCCCCACGGCCGTCTGGTGCTCGGTATTCTGGTCTTTCAGGACTTATGTGTGGTACCGATGATGCTGGCCATTCCGCTTCTTTCCGGTCAGGGATCTTCGACGGCCGCGGTTTTATCGACGCTGGGCTGGTCGGTCTTGATTCTGGCCGGGGTTTTAATTGCAGCGCGGTTGCTCGTCCCTAAATTTCTGGCCCTTATCGCCCGCACCCGCCAGCGGCACTTGTTTATTCTCACGACATTTGTCATCAGTATCGGGACTGCCTGGGTAGCCACGCAATCGGGTGTTTCGCTGGCCCTGGGCGCATTTCTGGCCGGTCTCGTCGTTGCCGACAGTGAGTACCGTCATCAAGCCCTGGCCGATTTGACCGCGTTTCGCGAGATTTTCGCCAGTCTTTTTTTCGTATCGGTGGGGATGCTATTGGCGCCATCGGCCATCGCATCCAACATTCAGACTATTCTGCTCATCCTGGCCGCAATACTTATCGGTAAGTTTATTATCGTATTTTTGACTGCGGCAGTGCTGCGTCTTCCCCTGCGCGTGTGCGCATTGGCGGCGGTATCGTTGTTTCAGGTTGGTGAATTTTCGTTTGTGCTGGCGCGGGCGGCTGATGGCACCGGGCTGCTTCCCGGTTCGCTCGAAATCAACATTCTGGCCGCAGCGATATTGTCGATGTTGATTACACCGTTTGCCCTGTCATGGGGACCGAAAATCGCGGCCGGGGTCGGGCGCATCAAAGTGCTGCATCGGGTACTCGATGTCGCCCCGGTCGAAGAGGCTCCTCAGGCGAGTCTTGGTTCCCGCAATCATGTCATTATTGGCGGTTTTGGCATAGCCGGTCAGGAACTGGCCAAGGCGCTGGAAGCGGCCGGGGTACCCTATATCATCATTGAGCTGAATAGTGAAAATGTCCGCCGGGCCAAAAAGATGGGCATGCCGGCATTTTTCGGCGATATCACCAGTGTCGAAGTATTGGAACACCTGGGTATTGCCGAAGCGCGCGAACTGGTGCTGGTCATCAATGATCCCTCGGCCACGGCCCGCGCGGTCAAGTCCGCCCGGATGATTGCCCCGAATCTGTACATAGTCGCCCGCACCAATTACCTGCTCGACGTAGAGCCATTGATGAACGCCGGGGCATCGCAGGTAATTCCGGCAGAGGTCGAGGCCGCCGCCGAAGTCATCGCGCAGGTGCTTGGACGGCATGGCGTACCTGAGCAGACAATCGACAGAGCCTGCGATGAGACCCGCAGCCGCATCAGCGAGGAAGAGCCGGAACAACCGAAGGCGCCGGTTAATCGATCAGGCGTGTAAAATCCTCATAGGGAATCACCGGCCAGGTTTCGGTTTCGAGCACCCCGCGCTTGATAATTTCCGATGCAATGCGAAAGGCAATTGTCTGATCGGCGGCATCGAACAACGCGATATAGTCGTAGCGCCCGAGGGTAGCGAAAAGCTGATCGATATCGGCGTTGTATTTCTTAAAGATCTCCAGTGATTCATTGATTTTATTCGATAGATCGGGATGCATTTTTTTGGCATCGGCCAGGATATTCATGGCCATAATGAACTTTGCCACGGCGACCTCCTTGATAAAGATCTCATACATCAGAATAGATTAATCGATGGTGCCGGTCAATGTCTTCGATTGATGTATCTATTATACCCAAAAAGCCGCCCGGAGGGGCGGCTTTTTGCACATTATATGTCAAACTGTCTTATTCGGCGGATTCTTCGACCGAGGCCTTCTTGGTCGATTTTTTGATAGTCTTGCGTTCGGCCGCTTTATCCTTGGCGACTTTACCGGGTCTTTCGTTCAGCTTTTCCTTGATGCGGGCTGACTTGCCGGTCAATCCGCGCAGGTAATACAGCTTGGCCCGGCGGACTTTACCGACAGCGGTGCGTTCGATCATGGCGATATTCGGCGAATGCAGCGGAAAAACTCGCTCGACTCCGATACCGGAGGAAATTTTCCGGACTGTAAACGTCTCGCCTGTCCCGCTGCCGCGGCGCCCGATGACCGTACCCTGGAAAACCTGAATTCGTTCCTTGTCGCCTTCTTTAATCTTGTAATGTACCCGCACCGTATCACCGGAACCGAAATCCGGGATATCCTGGAGGTACTGGCTTTCGAGTTGGGCGATTCGTTTCATCACGAGCCTCCCTTTCTATCTCTGGTTTCTATTTTTTATTTTCTCTACAAACGCTTCTTCTTCATCGGTCAATTCAACCTGCGCCAGCAGTTCCGGGCGATTCCGGTATGTTCTAAGTATCGCCATCTGCCGTCGATACTTTCGAATCTGCTCATGATTTCCGCTCTGCAGTTGTTCGGGAACAGCCAGGCCGCGAAATTCCGCCGGACGGGTATAGACAGGCGCGCCGAGAAGCTGATCTTCAGTGAAACTGTCATCGGCTGCCGATTCGAAATTCCCCATCACACCGGGGATCAATCGAACGACCGCATCGATCAGCACCCAGGCAGCCGGTTCGCCGCCGGTCAGGACATAATCACCGATGGAAATTTCTTCGATTGGATACAATTCGAAGATCCGTTCATCGATTCCCTTGTAATGCCCACAGATAATTACCAGATGTTCCAGCAGCGATAATTCGATTGCATGCTTCTGCGTCAGGACTTTCCCGGTTGCCGATGTAGCCGTGATCCGGGTCAGGTCCGGATTAATCGTATCATAGTCGATATCCAGATTGTCAAGAGCGGCCGCCAATGGTTCCGGCTTGAGAACCATCCCGCCGCCGCCGCCGAAACGGGTATCGTCGACTGTCTGATGCTTATCTGTCGCGAAATCGCGCAGATGAATTAATCTGATGTCAAAGAGCCTGCTGCTTTGTCCCCGTCCGAGAACAGAGGCTTCCAGTGGCGCCCGCAGGGCGTCGGGAAACAGCGTTATTATATCTATCTGCAACATAGCCAGCCCCTTGCCGGCATTATTCCGGCCTCCGGGCGTCGGATTCGAACAGCCCGTCAGGGGGGTCTATAATAATCTCTTTTTTGCCAATGTCAATACTGATGATGAAGCGATCGACCGCCGGCAACAGAACCGTGCCGTATGTTTCCGATTCAATCTGATACAAATCCCCGCCCGGATAAAACAGGACTTCGGTCAGGACACCATAGTCTGTATTGTCTTTTCCAATAACCCGGCAGCCGACAAGGTCGAATTGATAGTAATGGCCTTCGGGTAATTCGCGGGCCAGGTCGATCGGAATTTCTACCGACTGAGTGGCGAGTTCTGCAGCATCTTCGCGGCTGTCGATTCCCTCCAGTTTTACCACCGGCCGTCCCCCGATAAGCTTCACGTCCTCGATAAGGATGCGTTTCCGGGCCGTACCTGAGACGATAAAAATTTCGGTGAGGTCCAGAAATCGAGCGGGATCGTCGGTGGCTGGTGTGATATAAATCTCTCCGGAAACGCTGCGGGGCCGGCCAAACCGGCCCACAACTATGTACTCCGGTCTTCCTCCCATTTATTCCAAAATTTCGAGCACTGCCCGTTTACCCTTTTTGGCCGAGATGGCGGCAATCAGGGTGCGAATCGACTTGGCCGTCTGGCCGTGTTTTCCGATTACCTTTCCGAGGTCACCTTCGCCCACGTGTAACTCATAAACGGTCGTCCGTTCGCCTTGTACTTCAGTCAAATTAACCTGATCTGGGTGGTCAACCAGCGCCTTCACGATAGTCTCGATGAATTCCTTCATTCAGAACTCCTTTCCGGTAGTCGAATCAGTATAATCTACGCGTCTGAGGTGGATAATTCTGGCTGCTATTCTTCTTTTTTCTTCTCTTTTTTCTTCTTCGGACGTTCTGTCAGCTCTGTTCTAACTTCCATTCCGGCAACATCTTCCCCAGCCTTCTTCGCGTCGTATTTGGCCTGCAGGCCAATTTGCCGGAAGATTGCGGCAACAGTCTCTGAGGGCTGGGCGCCATCGTCAAGCCATTTGAAGATTCTGTCTTCATGGACGACAATTTTGGCCGGTTTCTCAATCGGATTATACTGGCCCAGGGCTTCCAGAGCCGGGCCGCTGACAGGTTCGCGGGAATCGATAGCAACAATCCGGTAAAAGGGTCGTTTTTTAGTTCCCATCCGTTTCAGTCTGATTTTCGTGGCCAATCTGAATGTTCCTTTCTTCTTAGAATTGCATGAGATCTTTCGGTAACCCTTTGAATTTCATCTTCTGCATGCTCTTGAGCATTTTCTTCATCTGGGCAAACTGGCGAAGCATGCGGTTGAGATCCTGTACGGTTGTCCCCGATCCGGCGGAAATTCGTTTGCGCCGGGAACCATTTATAATCTGAGGATTTTGACGTTCCTGCGGTGTCATCGACAAAATCATGGCTTCAATGCGGCCCATCGCTTTGGGGTCGATTTGCACCCCCTTGAGCGCCTTCCCGACCCCGGGAATCATCCCCAGCAGGGAATCGAGAGGACCCATTTTCTTGAGCTGCTGCATCTGGCTGTAAAAATCCTCGAGCGTAAACTGCTGTTTACGGATTTTTTTCTCGAGCTTTTCGGCTTCCTTGAGATCGACCGATTCCTGGGCTTTCTCGACCAGTGAGACAATATCGCCCATGCCGAGAATCCGAGAGGCCAGACGGTCCGGATGAAATTCCTCCAGATCAGTCATTTTCTCACCGATCCCGACCAGCTTGATCGGGCAGCCGGTTACTTCGCGAATCGACAGCGCCGCCCCGCCACGGGCATCACCATCCATCTTGGACAGAACCACGCCGGTAATGCCAAGCGTTTCGTTGAACTGCCCGGCGACATTGACCGCATCCTGACCGGTCATAGCATCGGCCACCAGAAGAATTTCCTCCGGCTCGACCAGTTTCTTGATATCGGCAAGCTCATCCATCAATTCTTCGTCGATATGCAGCCGGCCGGCCGTATCGAGGATGATCAGGTCGATAAAATCTTTTTTCGCAGTGTTGATGGCGTTCCGGCAGATATCACGGGGATCAGCCTGACCCATCTCAAAAACCGGAACATCGATCTGCCGGCCGAGTGTCTGCAACTGCTGGATCGCGGCGGGACGATATGGATCAGCGGCCACCAGCAGGACCTTTTTATTCTTTTTCTTGTAACGGAGTCCCAGCTTGGCGCTCAGGGTAGTTTTACCGGATCCCTGGAGACCACAGATCATGATTATTGACGGAGGACGGTCGGAGACACGGACCGGGACACCCTCGCGCCCCAGCAGTTCGATCAGCTTTTCATGGACAATCTTGACAACCTGCTGACCCGGTTCTACCGAACGCAGCGTGGCAACGCCGATTGCCTCATCCTGGACATTTTTGATGAAATCACGGGCGACTTTGTAATTGACATCAGCCTCAAGCAAACTGCGGCGGACTTCCTTGAGCGCATCCGTGATGTTCTCTTCGGTAAGCGAACCCTTCCCGCGCAGCTTTTTGAATGTCGCTTCGAGTTTTTCTGTCAGATTGTCAAACATGACCGATAGTAAGCTCCGTTATAGGTCGCGACAGCGATCCAAATAAACCGTCTCAGTCTCAACCGAACCCTGTTAACCGGCATCGGAAGTATTACGTAACTCCAAGAGCCATAGCCCTGTAATATATTTGATATCGGTCAAATTGCAAGCCTTTTTCAGGCGGACCATAGTCATGGATTTGGCCGCGATAATACTCTCCCTGAGATTCGGCGTTTTTCGGGAAAATCCTTGCTGTTTATACATTTATCACGTAGAGTCTGGTGTATGACATTCCGCCAGAGAATTCTATCAAAGACCCAGCCGGCTATTATCGCCCATCGCGGAACCGGGCATCGACGGGCGAACTCACGGGTTATCGAAAATACCCTCGACGCCTTCAATGCCGCCATCACTGTCGGGGCCAATGCCGTCGAATGTGATGTTCGCCGAACATCCGATGGTCAACTTGTTGTCCACCATGACCCGGCTATTAAAGGCTCCAAAATCCTGCTCAGGGATATGACCCTGCATCAAGCCATCGAAGCGGCCGAGATGCGGCGCTATGAGTTGCTTACTCTCGAAGATATGCTGATTCAGCTTTGCGGAAAAATCAGTTTTGATATTGAGTTAAAAGAGGACGGCCTCGAGGCCGATGCTGCCGCCTTGATCAATAAGTATTGCCCGATCGAGGATGTCATCCTGAAGTCGTTTTATGATACCGTCGTCGGCAAAATCAAGCAACTTGCGCCGGAACTGACAGTGGGGCTGTTGATCGGGTTGTCATCGCCGATGCGGCGACGGCGACGGCGCCATTTTCCGATTTACCGTGCCCGTCGCTGCAATGCCGACTTTATCGCACCGCACTGGCGGCTAATGCGGTTTCCGGTATATCGACGACTTTTAACATCGGAATGGCCGGTGGTGGTCTGGACAGTCAATCATGTCCGTCTGGCCCGACGCCTTCTCCGGGCTGGCGCGACGGCCCTGGTCACCGATTTTCCTGATCATCTCCTGCCCTTGACGAGGGCGTAAAGCGGGAATCGCTTTTATTGCTTCGCAAAAGGCGGACCACCATTCATCGATGATAAATTAATCCGGAAGCTATACAATATTCTCTCCATCAGAAACCACGCCAAAGTCCATTGCATACAGCGACCGCTTTTACTTCATATTCCAAACTCAGCACATCACTTCTGCCATTCTCTATTTTAATGGCACACACAACTTGGTCTGCAGTTCTTCCTCGGGCGTTTCCTCGGGATCGTTGAGATAAATCTCAAGGCAGCCGGCATCGCCCACCTCGCGGCCGGTTGGGGGTATCAAATCATGGAACATTTTCTGATATGATTCCGCCATTTTGCCATAGGGCCCGACATGGGTATAGACAGCATAATCACCGCCGGGGATAGTGTCTGCGCGGAAATCATCACCTTCAGGAGTAACATCCTGAGTGAGTGTTATGCAGGCGTCGTAGCGAAGTTTCTCAGCCGGGACAGCCTGGGGATCATCGTATGATACTCCGACAAACAGTGTTCCGGAGCCGATCAAGCCCTTTTTCCCCGCCCAGACAAACAGCTTTTTCCAGGCCGGATGGCATTCTTCATATGGTCCCGTGTGGCGCACTGCCAGGACTTTGAGATCGGGCAGTGATTCAATTGTCAGACTCATAGGTAACCTCGTATTTGAGATGAGCGCCGGTTTTGTATATATTTACGGAAACGTCGCCGATGGCGCTATCACTTTGATCGAAATCATAACAGGATGTGATGTATGACGGCCAATGATGTCATTCGAATGCTGGACCTGGAGCCCTTGCCAGCCGAGGGCGGTTTTTTTAAGGAAATTTACCGCAGCCGGGTGATTATTCCCGAAGATAATCTCGATATGGAATATGATGGTCCGCGGTCGTCGCTGACAGCCATATATTTTCTGATTACGCCAGAGGCATTTTCGGCGATTCATCGCATACTCTCCGATGAGATCTTCCATTTTTACGCCGGTGATCCGGCCGAGATGCTGCATCTGTTGCCCGATGGCTCCTCGCGAATTATCACAATCGGTACCGACCTCGAGACAGGCCATCAGCCGCAGGTGATTGTGCCCGCGGGCACCTGGCAGGGGGTGCGGGTAGTCGAATGGGGACAATGGACGCTCTTGGGCACAACTGTCTCGCCGGGATACGAGCAGCAGGATTTTGAATTGGGCAGCCGTTCGGCCTTGATCGATCAGTATCCCTCGCAGCGCGAGATGATCGAGGTCTTGACGAGATAACTGAGAGTTTGCGTTTTAATGAGAATTTAAATGGGGTGGCCCGGGGTTTTGAAGCCGGGCCATATTAGGTCATATTTATCTCTGGCCTGCGTTCAAGGACCGCAGGCCACCCCGATCCGACTTTTTTTGTAGCGGCCCGGTATGTGTAACGGCCTGTAATCATATTGTCAGGATCTCCCTCACTTCGTTCGCGATCCTCGCTTCACTCGGACACGGATCCTGACCTACGGTTCCAAAATACAATCGGGCGTAGGGGCCGGGATCACCCGGCCCGTTGAGAGACGGCGCAAACGCTGTCGATTGATTTTGATTTTAGAGCGGGCGAGGGGATCCACGCC
>CAZGLR010000101.1:0-12276 GCA_964526635.1 uncultured Ignavibacteriales bacterium
ATAACCGAGGCCGACAGAAGGACTGTATCCAGCACTGCCATAAGCTGCCCCTGCTTTACCCGATCGTTATAGTCGACGAAAACTGAATCAATAGTCCCCGATACCTGGGTACCGACCTGGATGGTCGTAATCGGGCTGAGCGTACCCGTTGATGATATTATATTTTCAATATCGCCGCGTTCAATGGTCGCAAATGTGTACTGAACTGTTTTTGGACCTGCCATGCTCTGGCGGACGAACCATGCCGAGACTGCTACTACAGCCAGCACCAGGATAATGATAACACCTTTTCGCTTCACTGCTTTAGTCCTCCGGTTCTGGGGGAAGGTTCAGAATCCGCATATTTGACAGGCAAGCTACTCCAAAAGACCAATCCACGCTTGAATAAAATAACATATCAATAATGAATACAATCTAAGGTTGACATTGTTAGCTAACCGGTCAATCTACCCAATGTCGTCGCGGACACCACTTGAGTGTCGTGGGCTAATTATTCACGATCCTGTGAGTTAATCGTCGTATAACGACTCATAAATATTTTCCACTGAAGGCACTTTGATCCCCGGCTTGTTAACCACACATAGGAGAATTGCCTGCATTTTGGGTCTCGTTGCCAAAGACACTGTTGCACATTTTCCGATATAAACCGTCGTTGAGCGATTTTTAACCATATTCTTACAAAAAACAGGCTTGACAATTACTCAGAATAGGTTATAGTGCAATTAAGGAAAACTACGATGAATTTAGTCCATATTTCATACTCCGCTCTGGCTGCTTTTGGCGCCTTCTTTTTCAGCTTCAGCTATTACTATTTCTATTTTACCCGGTTACATCGGGGTAGAGCGAAGTGTATAGTGGATTGATATAGACCACAGAAAGCACGACGAAGCCCCGAGAGACTCTCGGGGCTTTTTTTTTGGAGATTTGTGCATGAAAATCGCCATTCAGGGTGGGCCGGCATCATTTCACCATATCGCCGCCGAGAACTATTTCGACCAATTCGATCTGGACCTGATCTGCTGTGACCGTTTCCCGCAGGTCTGCACCGCCCTGGCCGAGAATCGCGCCGATGCCGCGGTTATGGCAATCGAAAATACCTCCGCCGGGAGTATTCTCCCGAATTGCTCGTTACCTATCCATCATTCCCTGGCTATCGTCGGGGAAACCTATCTCCGGGTAGAGCACAATCTCATGGCTCTACCCGGACAAGTTCTGGATGATATTGCCACCGTTCGCTCCCACCCGATGGCTCTGCTGCAATGCGCCGGTTTTCTGAGGGACCATCCCAAACTCCGCAGTCTGGAAAGTTTCGATACTGCCGAAAGCGCCCGCGAAATTCGCGAGACATTAATGCTGGGCGTCGCGGCAATAGCCAGCACGAAAGCATCGAACCTGTATGATCTTGAGATTCTCGCTCCGGGTATTGAAACCGAAAAGCGCAATTTTACCCGTTTCTTAATCCTTTCACGCGAGTCGGCTGCTGCGCCCACAGCGGCCGACAAAGCTACGTTGAGTTTCCTGACGCGCCATACTCCCGGCGCCCTGGTTGCAGTGCTGGATATTTTCAGCCGGATGAATCTGAACCTGACATTGATCCAGTCGGTGCCGTTGCCGGGGCGACCGTATGAGTATTCATTTTATGTCGATGTCGAATGGTCCGATCGTGAAATTTTCGAGCGCGCCCTGTATGAACTGCGGGCAGCGACACTCGAACTGCATATCGTCGGCATCTACCAAAAGGGCTTACGCCCGACTGAAGGAGTTACACAGGCATCATTGACTGACACCAATAACCCCGCGGCAAAATAATCTGTCGCTATCAAGGAGATAAACCATGGTCCGCCGCAACCGTGTTTTAGACGCCACCGCTATCACCCAATGGTTTGATCATCCGACCGAGCCATTGGTCATCGCGGGGCCATGCAGTGCCGAAAGTGAAGACCAGGTACTGCACACCGCCCGTGCGCTGGCGCAATCGCCCCATATCGGCGTGTTCCGAGCGGGAATATGGAAACCCCGCACTCGCCCGGGATCATTCGAGGGTGTCGGCGAGAACGGTCTGATCTGGCTGCAACGGGTCAGGGAAGAAACCGGGCTGCTTACGACAACAGAAGTGGCTACACCGAAACATATCGAAATGGCGCTCGCTTCCGGTATCGATATGCTCTGGATCGGGGCAAGAACCTCGGCGAATCCATTTTCGATGCAGGAAATCGCCAACAGCCTGCGCGGGGTAAAAATCCCTGTCATGGTAAAAAATCCGGTATGTCCCGATGTCTCTCTCTGGATCGGGGCACTGGAACGAATCGAGCGGGCCGGTATTAATCATCTGGCGGCTATTCATCGCGGGTTTGCGTCATCGGGATCGTCACGCTATCGCAATGATCCCCTGTGGCAGTTACCGGTGGAGCTGAGCCGCCGAATGAAGCATATTCCGATCATCTGTGATCCCTCGCATATGGCCGGTAAGCGAGAATTTATTGCAGAACTTTCCGGCATGGCGCTGCGGCGGCGCATGTCGGGACTGATGATCGAAAGCCACGAGTGCCCGGAAAGGGCCCTCAGCGACAGCAGCCAGCAATTGACACCGATGGCACTGATTAGAATACTGGATGATCTCTTGATACCGCGTCAGATCATTGATGCTTCCGCCGATGCCGGCGAAATCGAACTGGCCCGTCTGCGCGAGGAAATCGATATCATCGATGCCGAGCTGCTGGATATTATCTTCAGGCGGACCGAGGTGAGTCGACGGATCGGCGAGCAGAAAACACACTGTAATCTGGAGCCATTGCAGATGCCCCGCTGGCAGCAGGTGTTAACCGATCGACTGAATCAGGCCGACAAACGGGGGCTGGATAGTTCCATTATAGAGAAGATCTATCGTATTCTGCATGACTATTCGGTACTGGTTCAATCGAAACCGGCCCGGGCAGCGACCGAACGCGCCCGGCAGTAGAATGCAGATAATTACTTAGCGGGCCGGCCAAATTTAAATTCTATTGTTCACAATAATCGTATCATGTATCCTGCATATAATCTGCAATGGAACATTGATCATTTCAAGATGTTCTTGTATCATATGATTACAAAATATGGATTGATTTAATGGCGATAGATACCCGAGAACAAATTTATCAGATGATCACCGGGGAGGATGAGGGGCGCGTCTGCCGCGATATCCCCGAGGAAGCCTGTAACGACCAGCCCGGTAATTTTTTCAAGCATGTGCTGTCGTTAAGCGCGACCAAAACCGGCGATGGCCTGATCGATCCGAAACTGGTTTTGTCATGGCTCTTTACCGCACTTGGGGCGCCGGCCTATTTGATCGGTTTCCTGGTTCCGGTGCGTGAGGCAGGATCGCTTCTACCGCAGTTGATTATTGCGGGAAGTATTCGCAATCTTCCCTTTCGCAAATGGGCCTGGGCAGCGGGCAGCTTTGTTCAGGGGCTGGCGGTAATCGGAATGGCCATTGCGGCCCTGACCTTGTCGGGGGCGACGGCCGGATGGACGATTGTCGGGCTGCTGGCGATATTTGCCCTGGCCCGAAGTATCTGCTCGATCAGTTACAAGGACGTCCTCGGTAAAACTGTCTCGAAATCCACGCGGGGCACCGCCACCGGCACCGCCGGTACTATTGCGGCAGTGCTGGTTTTGGTCTATGGTCTTTCGCTCAGTTTTGGCTTTCTGCAGAAATCGATCGGTGTTATTGCGACTGTGCTGATTGTAGCCGGAGGGCTCTGGATGGTCGCCGCGAGCGTTTTTACAACCCTTAAAGAAAAAGCAGGCGCAACCGAGGGCGGCGGCAATCCGCTGGAAGTTGCCCGCAAACAAATCGCGGTCCTTGGCGAGGACAGTCAGCTGGTGCGGTTTATCATCACTCGGGCACTACTCATGGCCACAGCTCTGGCGCCACCATATTTTCTGGCGCTGGCCGGAGAGGCCGGCGGCCGGCAACTCGGTCAGTTGGGACCATTTGTTATGGCTTCGGCCCTGGCCGCTATCACCAGTTCGTTTTTCTGGGGACGCCTGGCTGACAAATCCAGTCGCCGCGTTCTGATCTACACGGGCATCGTCGCGGCTGTCGTACTGGCCGCCGCGGCTGTATTTGGATTTCTGCGAATCAACGCTCTCAATTCGGCCTACCTGCTGCCAGCAATTCATTTCGTTCTGATGATCTCCTATCAGGGCGTCCGGCTGGGACGGTCGACACATCTGGTTGATATGGCCACCCCGGAGACGCGGGCGACATATACGGCATTATCAAACACGATCATTGGTTTTCTGCTGGTTCTCGGCGGCGGGTTTGGCGTGATCGCCCAGTATTTCGGCATCCCGGTCGTGCTGGCGATTTTCGCGGTGATGAGTAGTGCGGCGTCGCTTGTTGCGCGCGGTCTGGAGGAAGTTCAGGCAGAATAACGTATCTGCCAACGATACATTCACTAGCATATTCATATTACGGTTAAGTATTCCTGTCTTGTAAAGCATCCACGGTTACAATTCCAATCGTGTACCGTTTCAACACAGTAATCATGAGACTTTTCCTCAATCAGGCAACTCTGCAAAGCCGATATTCCGGCGCACGCTCTATGTTGTTCGCACGCAGCATGTTGGGCATAGCCCTCAAATACGGTACGCCATTTGCTCGTATGTTTAATACAAACTGAAAACGAGGAGGATGGTAATGTCGAACGGCAAAATGTCAGCATTCGTCATGAAAAAAATCGGTGAAGTGGGTGTCATTGAAAAAGACATCCCCACCGATCCTGGTGCCAATGGCGCTATCATAAAAACGACCGTAGCTCTGGTCTGCACGTCGGATACACATACGGTCAAGGGAGCGATCGGCGAACGGGATCATCTGACACTGGGTCACGAGGCTGTCGGGATTGTCGAAAAAATCGGTGGCGAAGTTACCAACTTCAAGGAAGGACAGCGAGTGGCGATCAATGCCATTACCCCCTGCTATAAATGCGATAATTGTCAGCGAGGATATACTTCCCAATGCACCCAGGCGCTGGGTGGATGGAAATTTGCCAATGTCAAAGATGGTGTCTTTTCTGAATACTTCCACGTCAATGATGCCGATGCCAACCTGACACCAATCCCGGACAGCATTCCCGATGAAGCAGCGGTTTATACGACCGATATGATGTCGACCGGCTTTGTCGGAGCCGAGCATGCCAATATTCCTATCGGCGGATCGGTGGCGGTTTTTGCCCAGGGGCCGGTCGGCTTGATGGCCACCGTGGGCGCACGACTGATGGGCGCCGGCCTGGTGATTGGAGTCGATACGGTTCCCAATCGCCTGGATTTAGCGAAAAAATATGGTGCCGATGAAGTCATTGACTTTAATGAACGCGACGCTGTTGAAGCTATTATGGAAATTACCAATGGTGTCGGGGTTGATTCATCAATCGAATCACTCGGGGCACAAAAAACCTTCGAAGATTGCGTCAAAGTCACGCGACCGGGCGGAACAATTTCGAATATCGGGTATCATGGTGAAGGCGAATACGTCAACATCCCACGGATCGCATGGGGGGTTGGCATGAGTGACCAGACAATCCGCACCGCCCTCTGCCCCGGAGGCCGTGAACGGATGACACGATTGCTACGACTGATCGAAAACGGCCGTGTCGACCCAACCCTGATGACAACGCATGAGTTTCCCTTCAGCGAAATTGAAACAGCTTATCGCATGATGGATTCGAAGGAAGACAATGTCATCAAACCGCTGGTGCGATTTTGAGTAAAACTCCGATGGTATCGAGCGCCCGATTCATTTTAGTCGAAAACATGCCTCATCCCTGAAGGGATGAGGCATCCAGGGTGGAAGAATATCTCGAATATACATTTATTTTGTAATCCGAATGCCACGCCGCTTCAGCGGTGTGTTGAAAAACCCCGGCACTCAAGACTGAACTCAAAAATGTGGTGGTGCGACAATGAGCAGTGATGTCGGGTTCCCGCATACGACCGTAAAATATGTCAAAATACTGAATTATTAACTAATCGATTAGTTAACAAGGGCGCTAACCATCAGTGCAGCAAAAACCAACTAACCAGTTAGTTAACTGTGGCGCCATGACCACGTATGTTTATCCGAATGTCGGTAGGGATTCAGCTCGACAATGCGATACCTCACCCTAAATGGTGAGGTATCCATAATTCTATTGTCTAAAAATAATTCCTCGACTGTAAATGCCAAAGTACAATACTGTCCCTATGGGCACAACGGTGCCGGACCGGACTTGAAGATGTAATTGATGATATACACCGCATCACCAACACCCACACTCAAGTCACCATTGGCATCAGCAGCCTCCATCGGTACCGGTGCCGGGCCGGACTTAAAAATGAAATTGATAATGTAAATCCCGTCGGCAACATTAACGTCGCCATCGCCATTGGCATCGCCGCAGGCAAAGACATCCAGCGTCACTTCCTGCGAGGTATTCACGAACGGATCGGCAACTGTGACTGTGAAAGTATACTGCGTCGGCCCGACCGGAACTGTCCCCACCAATGAGTCGCCATCGACAGAGAGCCACGCCGGGTAATCGCTGTAAGTAATAGTCAGGACTGTATCGTCGAGATCATCGCATACCGGCGCAAAGGCAAAATCATAGCCGGGAACACAGAGATAATAATCGGGCGAGATAATCTCCGGCGGCGAGTTGACATTGAACGTATACGCCCAGGCCTGTCCGATATAGGGCATTGTTTCGACTTTGCCGGCCTGATCAGCGGCCTTGAGGTAGTAATTGATAGTCGAGCCAAATGTCTGTGCCGGAATCTGGGCGACAAATGAATCCGGGACAGCCGTAGCAACTAATGGTACACTCTCGTACTGCCCGCGATTCTGATAATAGACTTTGAGCGAATCGGCAGTTAATAACGCCCCTGAATAGGGGAAAATAATTGCCGAGACTTCGTAATAGCCGGTATCGGCCGACTGTGTTGAAAGCGGAACATGCCTGATATACAGCATATCGGGATCGGGAACGCCCATTGTACGGCAATGGATAGCATCGTCATCGAGCCATGAACCATCGAAACCGAGAATCTGATACCCCGGCATGGCATCGGCATAGATCTGCAACGCATCATCATCATAAGCATCGCCGAAAGTCGGGACAAAAACCTTTTTATTGAGAATCAGCGAATTGGTATAAGCTGTACCATAGGGGCAATACACACGGATCACGGTGTAGGGTTTCCCCCAGGGACCCATAAGCTGCGATAAATACGCCGCCCGGGCATTGAGGAGGGCGTAGCTCGATGATCCGGTCGGGACATCCTTGACCAGAATCGTCTGCGGATCGAGAAATTTCGCCCAGCAGTCGATATGATGGATACCGCCGGATTCGATGTAGCCAAGCACTTCATAATCAACGCCAAGATACTCATCCATCACAGCATCGACCGCCGAATTGCTTATGGAGTTTTCATCATACACGAGTTCGGTGGACATCGAGACGCCCCAGCCGTTGGTCATGTGATTTCCGCCGGTAGTCACCAGCGGCATGGCATAGACCGGCATTCCCCACTCGCTGCCGAGGGTACCCGGGATAGCGTCGTCGAGCGGCCGCGGACGGTTATAAATATGGTCCACGATTCCGAGATCATTATTGCCATCGAAAATAAACCAGGGGCCATAATCACGCGTCCAGTAGGAATTGGTCGAGGCAATGATAAACTCGATATTGGCCATATTGACACCGGCATTGGAAAAAGTCGTCGTGGCCTGACTCTGATAATAGCTGCTGGAGACAATAGTATACACGATCGCGTCACCGGCCATCTCCTTGACCAGAGAAACCGGAATCCCCAGGGGATAGCGGATAATCACACCGATTGCGGTTTCCCACTCGGCGACTGCCCGAATATCGCCGGGGGGCGGAGCAGTCTTTTCAAAGCCCTGGCCGATTTCATGGAGCCGTGTCTTTTCCTCTTCAGTCAACCATATCGGCAGCGAATTGGGATCATTCCATTCGCGCTCAGCCGCGCCAATTGGCGACAATAAGAGAATAATTACTGGGATACACAGTAGCAGGTATTTCATAGTCGACTCTCCCGTATGCTCATGCTCGCCAGCGGCTGGGCGCCGCATATATGCAGTATATGGCTTAATATAACAGGAAATGGCAATTTGACAACGGTATTAATTTCGCCTCCGCGGGGCAGGATGCAACCCGCGGCCGGCCTTCGCGTATTGAGGATTAAGAAAAATCGTATCAACCTATGTACCTGAAAGCAATACCCTTGCGTTCAAAATGGATCAGTATCGGTGAAAAAGAATTCTCGGCGGTAGTCACTATCCCACCGCCGGCGTGGTGGTTTTTGTGTCTGATTTACGGTATTGCCATTCATTTTGTCTGGCCGGTCAAACAGCTAATACCGTTTCCCTATACCTTGATTGGGATAATCCCGCTTCTGTGGGGTGGTTTTATAACAATTCAAGGGGATCAAATATTTAGGCGCCGCAAGACAACCATTAAACCACATGAGATGCCGTCGAGGATGGTCACCGATGGCCCATTCAGCTATAGTCGCAATCCGATCTACCTCGGTATGGCTGGAATTCTGGCTGGTGTAGCTATACTTCTCGGATCAATGACGCCCTGGCTGGGGCCATTAGCTTTCTTCATTCTCATGGACCGGGTGTATCTTCCGTTTGAAGAAAAGATGCTGAGCACGGTATTCGGCAGCGAATATGATAGCTATCGCAACCGGGTCAGACGTTGGGTATAGTCAATTCCTGCTACCGCCGGTCTTTGTGCCAGAAATCGAGTACCTCGCCATCGGGCGCGATAATTTCCCAGCGCATACTGCCGGCTTTCACCCAGTAATGGCCACGTTGTAAATAGGGTTTACCGATCGATGGATCGAGGATTTCCTCACGTCCGGCATAATCGACAATCAAATACTCGGTTTCAAAACCACTGCCGCTCAAGTCGATCATCCGATAACCAAGTACCTCAATCGATTCCCAGCCATTTTTGCGCATGAAATTCTGTGCGGAATTCGAAAGTTCCGCGCCACTGTAATGGTTCAGGATGACCAGGAAAAGATTGTTCCGTTCGGTATCGGACAGCTTATCCAACCCGCAATCGTGAAAAAGGGCGGCCTTATCTGATGATCGTGGATGGGTGGTATTCTGCCCCGTGGTGACCGTAATGGGAAGTATGACTACAACCGCCACTGCCAACATAACCTGAATCGTTTTTTTCATATCACTGACTCCTGTTAATCAGGATTGCCTGATCATTTATACACATTCAGTGATACCATAGATTCATACGCATATCTTCATAATAACTGGCAATGAGTACAATTTCTTGGGGCGAACTCGTTTCCTTGGGCGTCGGTATAATGGATATTATGGTCACATTTCGAGGGGTTCAACTCATGCTGAAAAAGTCAATCACAGCCTGCCTGGTCGTGATCTGCCTGATGGCGCCATGGTCGCCTGCGGCGATAACGTGGTAGATAATCCACCATGGGACCGGGTGGCCACGCCCCTTGCCGTGGGTTCCAGCCAAAGCCGGACTGGTTGCATATCTGACGGCATGGCGATGGTCAGGTTACAGATGGTACACCGTCGACAAAAACGGCCCCATCGCGATTGACAAGATGAACTTGAATTAGGTATCTTTCAAATAGATTTTATGAGATGGTCACAGTACGTAAGCAGGAAGGCGACAATGCGGTGCATTGTCGAGCCACCTGTCCGATCGGTAATTATGATCCCGACGGCGAGGCGGCAGAGACAGCCTTAGACGTTGCCGCGGTTGGTATCAGTGCGTATGAATTTGTCCAGGATCCATCGTGGAGCAAGGCCGGCTGGTTGGCTCTCGATGTTGGCGCCGCTCTTGTTCCTTTTTTGCCGGCAGTTGGCATTGTTCGCCATGCCGGTAAGATCGATGATGTCGCCAAAGCAATTGGGAAGACCGACGATGCTGTCGATGCCGCCAAAGCGGCCGATGCCGCAACCGATGCTGGTAAAGCGGGTAAACCTGCCAAAGGCGGAACTTACAAACTCATTGACCAGGAAACAGAACAAGTCAGGAGGACAGCTTTTCGGATATGGTGCAGTAGAAATAAGATTAACGAAGATATTAAATATATAGTCAAGTAAGCCACCAAATAAAGTATGACATATTATTCAACTTGACAGAGAAGCTTACGCGACAATTAAATGCTTTATAGATTTTGCAGATGATTATATAATACTACAGATAGATCAATATTTGGAGGATACGATGAAGTCTAAATTATTGTTGTGCGTAGTTTTTTCCTGCATGATTTATTCGTCAATAGCTCCATCGGCTGTATCGGCTCAGGAGATCATTCGCATTCCGAGTTTTGACGGTGTTCAGGTGGTGGGAAGACTAAATATGCCACCCGATAGTTTTAGTGGTAAGATTGTTATCGATGTCCCCGGGACCGGGCCCCATACATACCTAAACAGGCGTAAGATCGGCCGGAGTCTCCTCTTTAATTACCATGACTACTTTGCGGAGGAGTTCAATCGGCGCGGAATTGCCTATTTCAGTTACAATACTCGTTATACGGAACTGGATACCATACCACCGACTTTCGACAAAGTCACCAAAGAGATGTTCTTCACCTACACTCCATCTGTAAAGACCAGGGATCTCGAAGAAATCATAAAGTTCTTGAAAAAAGACCGTCGCTTGAAATCGAGTCACATTATCCTTCTGGGCCAGAGTGAAGGCACTGTCATTGCTACTCAGCTGGTCGCAAACGGTTCGGTTTCAGTGGATGCTCTTCTGCTTTGCGGAACACCTGCGGATGACGTCTTTTCAACGATCCAATGGCAGTTCAGCGGCGAAGCCTCAATGATAAACATCAGGAAGTATTTCGATACAGACGGCGATAGCATTGTTCAAAAAGAAGAATATGAAAACGGCGATCCCAGAGCATTGCAACGGGTCGGGGGGGGTGATTTCGCCACTCTTGATTTGAATGAGGACTCGTTGTTGACAGCCGAAGATTTCGGCATGCAGCTTAAGCCGGCTCTGGAGGCAATTACAAACGCCGTGGAAAACAAAGATGATGAATGGATATGGGATAACTTTTTCCGGATTGGAACGGCGTGGATCAATGAGCATCGCACATTGGCGCCAAACACTGAGCGAATATTGACGCTCGACATACCGGTTTTTCTATTCCACGGCGAAGACGACGCAAACTGTCCGGTAGAGGGAATTCGAAGGCTGGAAGAAACTGCAAAAATGAAGGGGAAGACAAACATTCATGTCTATACTTTTGCCGATCACGATCACAGTCTTGAATTCCTTGGATGGGTGATACACGAGGCCTTGCCCGAAGGCTGGCAGAAATTGTTCGATGTGGCGGAAAGACTGTAGCTACGATTTGATCGTGATATTATAATCCCTGACCTGCAAGCCACCCGGCCATGTTTATGTCAGGTCAAGGGATACGCAAAAAGCCCTGTATGTTGTAATGTTCCTGCCGCGCTCCGTTAACTCATTAAATAACAATTATTTACAAGCCTTCAAAGGTCGGGCATCACGCCCAAAAAAGTCTCTTGACATTTTGATTTATTTGGTTATTATGCCAATTAACAATGCCGATAAGGGTATAAGAATGAGTATGGACGTAAAGACCAAACAGAAATATGAGGCCCGCGCCAAGGTGATTAAGGCCATGGCTCATCCCTCGAGATTGTTCGTTGTGGATGAACTGTCGCGGGGCGAGCGCTGTGTCTGTGAGCTTCGAGACATGATTGGAACTGATATATCCACTGTCTCCAGGCATCTCTCCGTTCTCAAAGAGGCTGGCATAGTCGAATACGAGAAACGGGGTTTGCAGGTGTTTTATCGTCTTCGGGTGCCCTGTATATTGAACTTCTTCGGCTGTGTGGAGGACGTCCTGGTGGCGAATGCCCGCAGGGGTACCGCTGTCGCCAAGCGTTAGTTTTTTTTGATTATCTATTTGGCGAAAAGGCCAAATAATAGACTGAATGAGTCCAATATTGAGGACGTGACACCATGAACTGGAAAAAAGAATGGAAACCGCTGGCCTGGATAGTTGCGATCTTCTTGATTTTCTTCTACCTGCCGATTGAGAGTTCTCGTCTCCGGGGTGCGGTCATCGAAGCCCTGGCCTTAACCACATGGTACGCTCAGGAGCATGTCATCCTCTGCCTGATACCGGCCTTCTTCATTGCCGGGGCGATAGCCGTGTTTGTCAGCCAGGCCTCGGTGATGAAGTATCTCGGGG
>CAZGLR010000102.1:0-12155 GCA_964526635.1 uncultured Ignavibacteriales bacterium
CACACCTGACCAGGCGTTGCCATACATATCGAAAGCATCGGATATCTGCAACGAGAATGTCTCGCCGGCAATAATCGAATCAGGCAGGGAATAATTAAACGAGGCCAGATTATCGACCCGCACAACAATCGCGATCGACGAATCGGCAAACTGACCATTGGTGGCAACCAGCAGACGCTGCCCGGCAACGCGGAACAGGAAATCATCCTGACCAAAAACTTTCAATCCCGAATCCGATGGCTCAAACTGATAGGGCGTCGCGATATTGTAGGTGAACTCAGCCAGGGCATCATCGGACTCAAACCACATTTCACCGGTATACCCCGTCGCACGGTTGCCATACTGGTCGACTATCTTCACCGTGACCGGATGATTTAACTCACTGCCAACCCCGACCGTATCGGGGACAACGGTCAGCTCAACCCCTTTGGCCGGCCCCGGAACAACGGTAATTTTTTGGGATTTGGCGACAAAGGTCTCATACCGGGCTTTGACAAACCCGACACCTAATGTGGTGGCTTCAAGGAAGGAGCCATTGAAATAGCCAATCGGGTCTCCCGATGGATCAACCGACCAGACCAGGTACGGCGGATTGATGGGGTTGCCATACTGGTCCCGCAGCGTAGCAATAAACTCAACACTGGCACCGGCTGGAACAATCAACTCGGCATCCGGCTCGATCACCAATTCGAGCGGTTCATCGGGGACAATTTCGAATTTTTCAGAGGAATTCGGTCCGGCCAGCATAGTGCCGTCGGCGCCCTCGATCTGCACAACTACCCGATACTGATCGGCCAGAGTGGCATTGGTGACCCTATGTAATCGCAGAAAAATAGACTCACCGGCCGATGGTCCCTCGTATTCATCGGTGAACTCAATTACGACCGATTCGCTGTAGATCGAAATCCAGTCAATCACAAGGTCATCGTCGTCGTCGGTATCATACTGGGAAATCGAGTCAATTGTGGCCAGATCGAACTCCGGCGGAAAGCTGATAACAACAGTATTCCCGGCCAGATACCCCACGGATGAAGCGGCGTTGGCCGGAATCATAAAGCCGATCTGATGTATAGAAATCATACCTGCCGTGGGATTTACGACAGTATCAGTAATCACTTCAATAACAAGCGGCTCCACCTCGCCGGCAGCCAGATTTTCGGCGGCCTTCGATTCATACGGGTAATCATAATGGCTGATCCCGTAGCCATAGAGAGCCGTCGATGACAACAACAGCAGTGTAAGGAAAGTAATTGCGGTAAAAAATCGAATCATTATACCAATAAGTCAGGGTGTTATTATCCACTGTATCAATCAGCAAATGGTATGCCTCGGTCCCCGAATTTGCCGCACTATATACTTATATAAGAGATTGTGGTTTTTTGCCTGCACCGAGTCGGAAAAACAACTTTATCCTGCTGTCTGACAAAGAAATACAGATCGACCACAGATCGCAAAGATCTCTCCGGCGAGCATGATCTTACGAATCCATGATACTAAAAAGACTATGGTGTGCAAATTAATGCGGTAATTATGCAGACTGCTTATGCCAATGACCGGTGACCTGCAAAACAAATCATACGAATTCTCATCGACAAAACGCTAAAAAAAAATAAGAAACCTTCTATCCGATCTGAGCCTGAATTTTGGCCGCGCGGACAGTGTTATACATCAGCATGGCTATCGTCATCGGCCCAACCCCTCCGGGTACCGGTGTGATATACGAGGCCTTCTCTTTACAGGCGTCAAAATCAACATCGCCGCACAAATAATAACCCTTCTCAGCAGAGGGATCATCGACTCGGTTGGTGCCAACGTCAATGATGACAACGCCCTCTTTGACCATGTCAGCCGTCACGAATTTCGGTTTACCCATCGCGGCGATCAAAATGTCAGCTCGCTGACACTCTTCGGTGATATTGGCAGTCCCGGTATGGCAAACGGTGACTGTGGCGTTGGCCCCCTCCCACTTCTGCAGCATCATGGCGGCCAGCGGTTTCCCAACGATATTGCCACGACCGAGAATCACCACCCGCTTTCCTTTGGGATCAATACCGGTCTCGCTGATCATGCGGATGATGCCAAATGGTGTACACGGCAAAAATACCGGATTGCCCAGAAGCAGATAGCCCATATTCACCGGATGGAAACCATCGACATCTTTGAGCGGACTGACTTGAACCACAGCCTTGAGTTCATCGAGATGTTTTGGCAACGGAGATTGAATCAGGATACCATGGATATCCTCCCGCTCATTCAACTCATCGATAAGTTTCTGCAAGGCTTCCTGACTGGTGCTCGCCGGCCGCTCGATTACCTCGCTGTATATACCCATTTTTTTCGATGTACGGGCTTTGTTGCGAACGTAAATATGCGATGCAGGATCATCGCCGATAAGCACGGCGGCCAGCCCCGGCGTGATTTTCAGTTTGGCCAGGGCCGCGATTTCTTTTTCAAGTTCTTGTTTAATCTTTTTTGCTATTTCTTTGCCATCAACAAGCTTCGCCGGCATCCTCAACCTCCTCAACGTCGTCCCTGAACGGCATCGACATATCCAGCGGCACACTGAATCGTTCGATCGCCACCGCTCCGCCTTCATCGCCCGGTTTAATATCTACAACAACCCCCGAAATTTTTACATCGCTGTCGGACACCGATAGCCGTTTGGGCATTCCGCTTAAAAACCGCCCGATGGCGGCACCCTTGTTCATACCCAGGATAGCATCATGGGCCCCGGTCAATCCGACATCGGTAATGTATGCTGTCCCCCTATCCAGAATCCGTTCGTCAGCCGTTTGCACATGCGTATGCGTGCCCAGAACCGCCGATACCCGCCCATTGAGATAATATCCCATCGCCTGCTTTTCCGAGGTCGCCTCGGCATGCATATCGACAATAATGATATTGATATCATTATTCAGTTGTTTCAGGATCTTATTTGCTGTCTGAAAGGGGCAGTCGATCAGACCATGCATATAAGTTCTTCCCATAAGAGAGATTACAGCAATTTTTTGACCTTCTGCTTCACCCGCAAACCAGCCATAGCCGGGAGCGCCCTCGGGATAATTGGCCGGGCGGATAAATCGCGGTTCGGCCGGCAGATAATCTATTATGTCCACTCTATCCCAGACATGGTTGCCCGAAGTCTGGACGTCGACACCATATGAAAACACTTTTCCGGCCATTTCCGGCGTAATCCCGAAACCACCGGCGGCGTTTTCAGTATTGGCGATAACGAAATCGGCCCGATACTGATATTTCAACCGCCGCGTCATATGCGCCAGAATATGCCGCCCCGGCTTACCGGAAACGTCTGCAATAAACAGGACTCGGAATATATCAAACATGACTACTTCGCATACTCCACTGATCGCTTTTCGCGGATGACCGTAACTTTAATCTGTCCCGGATATTCCATCTCTTCTTCGACTTTCAGGGCAATATCGGAAGCCAGTACACTCGAGGCCAGGTCATCCATTTCATCGCATTCGACAATCACCCGGACTTCCCGCCCGGCCTGGATAGCATAGGCCTTGGCCACACCCTTGAAGCTGTCGGCCAGTTCTTCCAGTTTTTCCAGTCGGCGCACATAGCTTTCCAGCGGTTCACGGCGCGCTCCGGGCCGTGACCCGGAGATCGCATCGGCAGCCTGCACCAGGATCGGATAGGGCGTCTCCTTAGGAACATCACCATGATGCCCCTCGACAGCATTTATAACGACTGGATGCTCGTTGTATTTACGCAGGAATTTGCCGCCGATCTGGGTATGTGTGCCTTCGGTCTCGCGATCGATAGCCTTGCCGACATCATGCAACAGGCCGCAGCGCTTGGCCAGCATCGGATCAAGCTGCAATTCGCTCGCCATCAGGCCGCACAAAATCGCCACTTCCTGTGAATGATGCAGGACATTCTGACCATAGCTGGTACGGAAACGGAGCTTTCCGAGAAGCTTAATCACTTCCAGGTGCAGGCCGTGGATACCCGTATCAAACGCCGCTTGTTCACCGGCTTCACGGATAATCACATCCATGTCCTTTTCGGCTTTGGCAACCACCTCTTCGATGCGGGTGGGATGAATGCGGCCATCGGCGACCAGTTTTTCCAGCGCCATCCGGGCGATTTCCCGCCGAACCGGATCATAGCCCGACAGAATTACCGCCTCGGGAGTGTCATCGACTATGACATCGATGCCGGTTGCGGTCTCAAACGAACGGATATTCCGTCCCTCGCGGCCGATAATCCGCCCTTTCATTTCATCATTGGGCAAATTCACGACCGATACGGTAGATTCAACCGTGCTGTCAGCGGCACAGCGCTGCACCGCCATAATGATAATTTCTTTGGCTTCCTTTTCGGCATCGCGCTCGGCCTTTTCCTTGATTTCCTTGGCCAGCGCAGCAGCTTCCATTTTGGCCCGGCTGGTCATATTGTCGATCAGAATCTGGCGGGCTTCATCGGCGGTCAGCCCGGAGATTTTTTCCAGTCGTTCGTTTTGCTCGGCCAAAACACGATCCAACTCCCGCTCGCGGGTCTCGATCCCTTTGATACGCCCCTCGGCGGTTCGCTCCTTATCGGCCAGCCGCCCTTCTCTTGACCGGAGCTCGGAGGCCTGTTGCTCCAAAGATCGTTCTTTATCGGAAATTTTCTTTTCGACACGCTCCAGTTCGGTCTTCCTGACCTGCGTTTCGCGGTCGAAATTGGTCTTGGCTTTGTACCATTCATCCTTGGCTTCAAGGATGGCTTCTTTCTTCTTTATTTCAGCTTCTTTTTCGGCTTCTGAGATGATTCGGCGGGCCATGTCCTCGGCGTTGGCAAGTCGCTTTTCGCCGATTTTACGGGAAATGAACCAGCCCAGTCCGGCCGCGGCGACTGCCACCACGGCGCCGATTACGAAGATTAAAATCGTCGTATCCATTCCCTGCTCCCCAGCCACGATGGCTGCTCAAGGTGTATTGATGGAAAAGGGAATCGCGATAAAAACTCCCGATTATGTCCGGATATCTAATCCGCCAGTCCGGGTATTTTTTCGTCGAGCAGTGAGATAATTTGATTGGCGCGTTTTTCGACCGATGATAATTGATCTTCCTTGTTGCGTTCGGCAAACAATTCATCGGCAATGTTCAGGGCAGCCAGAACCGCTACCCGTGAAGGTGATTTGTTACTGAGTTTATCGGCTATAGTACGCATCTGACGATCGAGATATGCCGCCACCTCCCGAATATACTCGTCGTTTCCATTCGCTCGGATGGAATACTCTTCGCCATATATATTTACACGTACCCTTTTATCGAGATTTGTCATATCACCAGTCGGTCCCGGGCCGACCCTCGCACCCAAAAAATTAAATCCCTCTCCTTCAATAGGTTACAATATAGGTGCGCGGATTATCTATTGTCAAGAAAAAACTCAGGCGAGACTTTGCTCGTATGCGTCGATTTTCTGCAGTAACGTTTCGACTTTTTCCCGGACCCGTACAGCCACTTCCGATGATTCCCGACGGCATTGTTCGAGTTCATCATTCTTATCCTGAAGCACCGACTGCAGGCGCTCGGTTTCCTGAACAAGTGCCGTATTCTCGGTCTCGAGGTTCTGGTTTTTTTTGGTAAGCTCTTCTATATGTGAAATCGCCCGGGTTATACGCTGTTCCAGCTTTTCCAGCAACACATTATTGTCATTCTCTGCCATATTCATTACTCCCTGAGCTTTGCTCCGAATGTCTTTTCCAGATATTCAACAATCCGCACATGCACGGCATCGACCTCGCTGTCTTCAAGGGTCTTTTCACCGGACCGATATATAACAGAAAACGCCAGCGATTTATTGCCTTCCGGAATCTGGCCGCCCATAAATAAATCAAAAACAGCAACCGATTCGACTATCTCGCCCCCAATTTTTTCGATTGCCTCGATCATTTCGCCGGCCGGTACTGAAGTATCGACAATAGCGGCTATATCGCGGCTTGAGGCGGGGAATTTCGGCAATGGTTTAAACTGGCGGCGGTCATAACGTGCCTTGAGAACCGCCTCTATTTCTATTTCAGCGGCAAAGCAGATCTGTTTGATATCGAATTTACGCGCAATTTTAGGATCGACAACACCCAGCGTCCCCACGTGAATATCGCCGCTGTAAATTGCATACGCCTGCCCCCCGGCATAGCCGGCTACAGCAGCAGGGGTTACCGTTACATCAGTAACCTTCAAGCCACTCAACAGCCCACAGACAATACCCTTAATCTCGTAAAAATCGCTGTCTGAGGGTGGCTGTTGCCAGAAGGTTTCCGATGATTTCCCCGAAAGGACAAGGCCGCATACGGCCGGCTCGATATAGCCCGTCTTTGCCCGTAGATAGACCTTCCCGACTTCAAACAACTTAAAATCGACGTTGCGATGCCGAGTATTATTTCCCGCCGATACAATCAGCGAGTACAGCAGACGGGTTCGCATCACTCCGAAATCATCGGAGATCGAGTTGGTGATCTTAATCGGTTCGAGATCGGAATCGATTTCGACCATGCGTGCCGGATGCGCCATACCGCTGCCAATCGACTCATCCAGCCCGAAGCCAGTCAGGATATCTCGGATACGGTCTTTGATGACATCGTGATCATGGGTCGGGGTATACAAGGGTCCGCTGTTGGTGCGCGTAACCGGTATATTATCAAGCCCGAAGATACGCGCGATTTCCTCGATTAAATCGACTTCGCGTTCCAGATCAGGCCGCCAGGTCGGGGTTATGACCTCGATCGGATCGCCATCGGTGACATCCATGCCCAGGTTCTTGAGTGTATTGAAGATGAATTCACGCGGCACATCGATGCCCAGAAGCTGTGTCACTCGCTGATGCCGCAGTGAAATCCTGTTTCCGGAGATTATGCTGGGATAGGCATCGACCATCCCGGCAGCGACTTTCCCCCCGGCCAACTCCGCCATCAAGAGAGCTGCGCGGTTGGAGGCGTAAATCACGGCATTGGGATCAACCCCGCGCTCGAAACGGTACGATGATTCGGAAGAAAGCCCCAGTTCATTGCGTGATTTACGAATGACCGATGGATCAAAATAGGCCGCCTCGAGCAAAACTGTGGTCGTATCCTCTTCAACCTCCGATTCCAGGCCGCCCATGACACCGCCGGCCGCGACCCCTCGGGCGCCATTGGTAATCATCAGGACATTGCGAGACAACGTATGTTCATTACCATCGAGTGTCGTAAATTTTTCGCCGTCGTTTGCCCGGCGCACCACTACTTCTTTGGACCCGAAACGATCATAATCAAACGCGTGCAGCGGCTGATTGGTTTCCAGCATGACATAATTGGTGATATCGACGACATTGTTGACCGGCCGGATACCGCAATCGAGCAGACGCTTCTGTATCCATTGCGGCGATGGTCCGATCTTGATATTTTCAATAATCCGCGCCGCATATCGCGGGCAGGCCCGGGGATCCTCGATCCTGACTGATATGAAATCTGATGCTCTGGCTGTCGATTCCGTCACAGCAACTGCGGGCATGTCATACGTCCGACCATCGAGCACGGCCAGTTCCCGGGCAATACCATGGGCGCTCAGGCAATCGGGACGGTTCGGAGTGATTTCAAAATCAAAGACCGGATCGCCGAGTTCAAGATAATCATAGAGGGCCGCGCCAACCGGGGCATTTTCAGGCAGTATCATAATACCCGAGTGATCATCGCCCAGCCCGAGTTCATCCTCGGCGCAGATCATTCCTGATGAGGCTACGCCCCTGATCTTCGTGGCTTTGATCTTGAATTCGCCCTGGAGACTGGCGCCCGGCAGAGCCAGCGCCACCCGCTGTCCGGCGGCGCAATTCGGCGCTCCGCAGACGATCTGATGCGTGGTCTTGCCGTCGGATACCTGCGTTACTGTCAGCTTGTCAGCATCGGGATGCTTTTCCGCCGCTATAATCTCGGCCACGACTATGTTTGCAAAATGATCAGGATTGAGATAATGCGGATCCCCCGCCGAACCCGATGCCGTCAATTTAACCGACATCTCTTCCGGCGTCCAACTCACCCCCGATAATTCTTTGAGCCAGCTACAAGGTAGTTTCATGATTTACCGGAATTGTCTGATGAATCGAATATCGTTATCGTATAGCAACCGTATATCGTTGAACTGATACTTCAGCATGGCGATGCGTTCGACCCCGATGCCGAAAGCATACCCGGTGTATTGCTCGGGATCATACCCGACCGAACGGAAGACGTTCGGATCAATCATGCCACAGCCCAGGATTTCCAGCCAGCCTTCGTACTTACACACCTGGCACCCCTTGCCGCCGCAGAGGAAGCAATTGACATCGACTTCGGCCGACGGTTCCGTGAAGGGAAAGAAACTGGTGCGGTACCGGAGTTTGAGCCCCTCGCCGAAAAATTCATAGGCAAAAGCTTCAAGGACGCCCTTGAGGTCAGCCAGGGTTACCCGCTCGTCAACATAGAAGCCATCGATCTGATGGAACATACAGTAGGAACGGGCGCTTACCGCTTCGTTGCGAAAAACGCGGCCGGGCGCCAGTATCTTAAACGGCGGCTTCCGTTTTTCCAACTCGCGGACTTGAATGGGTGTGGTGTGGGTCCGCAGGAGCATACCGCCTTCGACGAAAAACGTATCCTGTTCGTCGCGGGCCGGATGATCCGGCGGAAAATTCAGCGCCTCGAAGTTGTAAAAATCGGATTCGATATCGGGGCCGTCGGCAATATCAAATCCCATCCGCAGGAAAATATCCTGCATTTCGTCCATAACCATAGTGACGAGATGACGGTGACCATGATGGTAAGGGCGTCCCGGGAGGGTATGATCCAAATCCCCGGCCAGACCGCCCGCGGCCAGCAAATTTTCCTGTTTATCCCTGATGAGATCTTCGAGCAGGCTTTTCAATTTATTGGCGATGCCGCCGATTTCGCGCTTCTGCTCAACTGAGAGGTCCTTCAGTCCTTTAAGAACCGAGGTTAGGTCACCTTTTTTGCCCAGGTAACGGACACGCAGTGCATCCAGCACGTTCGCGCTGTCGGCTCCGGATATTTCTTTCCGGGCCGACTCTTCCATTTGCCGAAGTTGTTGCAGTATATCCATGGACTCGTCAGGAGCGCGCCATCTCTACCAGCCGCTCAAAGGTAGCAGCATCGCGAGCGGCAATATCGGCCAGGGTCTTGCGATCAAGATTGATGCCGGATTGCTTGAGGCCATGCATAAACGACGAATAGTTCATATCATGCATCTTGGTAGCAGCAGAAATCCGGGTAATCCAAAGGCGACGGAAATCGCGCTTTTTTTGACGACGGTCCCGGTAGGCGTAGCGCAGGGAACGATGGACGCTTTCGATGGCTGTCCGGTACAACCGGCTGCGGGCGCCATAGTATCCCCGGGCCCGTTTGAGAACCTTTTTATGGCGAGCCTTGGCGGCAACATTGTTCATTGCTCGTGGCATGATTCAAACTCCTTTTCGGTGTCGATGTCGGTCGAAGAGAGTCTAATACGGCAATAGCGTATTGATTTTGCGTTCATCGACTTTCTCGATAATCGTACCCTGTCTGAGGTGTCGTTTGCGTTTGGGCGACTTCTTGGTCAGAATATGACTCTTCAACGATTTGAACCGTTTGAATTTGCCGCTGCCCAGGCGCTTTATCCGCTTGGCGGCCGATCGGTTCGACTTCATTTTTGGCATCTCATTCAACTCCGTGCACAGTGTTCGTTACTCGCTGCCTTCTTCGTCAGTCGCGTCGTCATCAGGTGATGCTGCTGACGACAGCTCTTCGTCTTGTTTCTCGGCCCGCTGTTCCCGGCGCCGTCTTGACTTTTTCTGCGGCGCTTCCTCCTGCTGTGGCTTTTTGCCAGTGGTGGAAATCGGTGACAGCAGCATGGTCATGCTGTTGCCCTCCATCTTGGGAGGATTTTCAACCGTGGCAATCTCCGCCAGATCCTCCGCCATGCGATCAAGGATCTTGGCGCCGAATTCCTTATGTGCTTTTTCGCGCCCGCGAAAGAGGACAAAGCACTTGACCTTGTTCCCCTGCAATAAAAATTCTTCAACGTGCTTTTTCTTAAACTGATAGTCGTGCTCCTCGATTTTCGGCCGGAAACGCATGCCTTTGATACCCATGGCATGCTGCTTCTTTTTCGAAACCGAGGCTTTCTTGGCCTGATCATATTTATATTTGCCGAAGTCCATGATACGGCAAACCGGTGGCCGCGAAGTCGGGGCCACCTCAACCAGGTCCAGCCCGGCCTCCCGGGCACGCTGCAATGCTTCCTTGGTCGGAATTATTCCAACCTGCTCACCATCCGGGCCAATCAGGCGAATCGGCGAAACCCGAATCATTTCATTGACCCGTGTAACGGGCTTCTTTATGCTACCTCCTCCTTCTGACGTCCAAGCACCGGCTCATTAACCCGCCGCCGGATTTCATCGGTAATACCATCCAGCAACTCATCAGCCGACATCGCGCCGATGTCTCCCAGACCACGGCGCCGGACCGAAACAGTCTTGCTATCGACCTCACGGTCCCCGATTATAAGCATCAACGGTACTTTTTGCAATTCGGCTTCACGAATCTTATGGCCGATCTTCTCCGATCGTTCATCGAGTTCGACCCGCACACCGGCCTGCTTGAACTGGGTTTCAAGCCGCGAACCATACTCCAGCGCACGATCTGTTACCGGCAGAATACGGGCCTGAACAGGCGCCAGCCAGAGAGGAAAGTCTCCGGCATAATGTTCAATCAGTGTCCCGAAAAAACGCTCCAGCGAGCCCAGCAGGGCCCGATGTATCATATACGGCCGTTTGCGTTCGCCATCGGAATCAACATAGGTCAAATCGAAACGTTCCGGCTGAGTGAAATCAAACTGAATCGTCGAACATTGCCAGGAACGCCCCAGCGCATCTTTGATGACGATATCGATCTTGGGACCGTAAAAGGCACCGGCGCCCTCGTCTACCTTAAAGTCTAATTTATGAAACTCCAGCGCTGTACGCAAACCATTCTGGGCCGCTTCCCAGTCTTTCTCGTCGCCAATCGCTTTCTCGGGGCGGGTCGAAAGGAAAATATCAAATTCTGAAAATCCGAATGACCGTAACACATGCAGACAAAAATCTATCAACCGAATCAATTCATCCTGCATCTTATCGGGCTGGACGAAAATATGTGCATCATCCTGGGTAAAGCCGCGGACACGCATCAGGCCATGGAGAACACCTGCCCGCTCATACCGGTACACTGTGCCTAACTCCGCCCAGCGCAGCGGCAGGTCCCGATACGAGTAGTGACGCGAGGCAAACATGGTGATATGGAACGGGCAGTTCATCGGTTTGAGCTGGTAGCTGCCTTTATCCACCTCGATCGGCCGGAACATGTCTTCGTGATAAAAATCAGTATGGCCGCTGCGATTCCATAAACCGAGATGAGCAATATGTGGTGAATAGACCAGATCATACCCGCCTTTGAGATGCTCCTGGCGCCAGAAATTTTCTATTTCATGGCGCATGATAGCGCCCTTGGGCAGCCACATGACCAGCCCCGGTCCGGTCTCTTCGGAAATTAAAAACAGCTCCATCTGCTTGCCAATTTTCCGATGATCCCGTTTCTCGGCCTCTTCCAGCTTATGCAGATACTCTTCAAGCATCTGCTTTTTGGGATAGGTAACCCCGTAAATACGCTGGAGCATTTTGTTGTTCTCATCGCCGCGCCAGTAAGCGCCCGATGATGAAATCAGCTTGAAGGCCTTGATGCGACCGGTTGAGGGCAGATGCGGGCCACGGCACAGGTCTTTGAAATCCGATTGCGTATAGACCGAAATTTCTTCAGACTCGGGCATTTCCCGTATCAGTTCGGTCTTGTAAATCTCGCCCTCTTCCTCAAACTTTTTTATCGCCTGGTCACGATCGTAGACATGGCGGGCGAAGGTGGCATTTTCCTGAATAATCTCGGCCATCTTCTTTTCGATCTTTTCGAGGTCTTCGGGTGAAAACGGTTTCTCGACGTCGAAGTCGTAATAAAAGCCCTCATCAATCGGCGGTCCGATGGCCAGCCGGGCCTCGGGAAACACCTGTTTCACTGCCTGCGCCATGATATGCGCCGATGAATGCCAGAAGATCTCCCGGCCCTCGCGATCGTCCCAGGTCAGAATCCGAATAGCGCCATCGCT
>CAZGLR010000103.1:0-11930 GCA_964526635.1 uncultured Ignavibacteriales bacterium
CAACATGGGCGCCGAACTTGGCGCGACCACAACTGTTTTTCCGGCTGACGAACAAGTCCGGCGCTTCCTGCATCAACAGGGAAGAGAAGGCGACTTTACCGAAATAAAAGCCGATCCCGATTGCCAGTATGACGAACACGATGAAATCGACCTGTCGCAGCTTGAACCCTTGATCGCCAAACCGACCAGCCCCGGTAATGTCGTGCCGGTTACGGAAGTTGCGGGGCTGGAAATTTATCAATCGATGATCGGTTCTTCGGCCAATCCCGGCCTGCGCGATTTCGCTGTCCCGGCACTTGTTATCGACGGCCGCCAGGCGCATCCGCGGGTGTCACTGGACATCAATCCGACCTCGCGCCAGATTCAGGAAAACCTGATGGAACTCAAATTCCTCGGCAAGCTGCTGCGGGCCGGTGGACGGATCCATCAGGCCGGGTGCAACGGCTGCATTGGCATGGGGCAGGCGCCTGCCACCGGACGCATCAGTCTGCGGACAGTACCGCGTAATTTCCCCGGACGGTCCGGTACTAAAGAGGATTCGGTCTATCTGTGCAGCCCCGAAACAGCGATTGCATCAGCCATTACCGGAGTTATCACCGATCCGCGGACGCTCGATATGGACTACCCGATTTTCGAAGAACCCGAACGGGTGATTGTCAATGCTGATATGCTGATCCCGCCGCCGCCGAAAGACGATAGCAATGACTATCAACTCGAAAAGGGCCCGAACATCAAGAGTCTGCCCGATTTCGATCCTCTGCCGGATGCGATTGAGGGACCGGTCCTGTTAAAGATGGGCGATGATATCTCCACCGATGAGATTCTTCCCGCCGGCACCAGGGTGCTGCCATATCGCAGCAATATTCAGGCAATCAGCGAGTTTACCTTCAGCCAGATCGATGAATCCTTTCCGGCCCGTGCAAAAGAAGTTTCCGGTGGAATATCAGTTGCTGTCGCAGGTAACAACTATGGCCAGGGCTCGAGCCGTGAGCACGCTGTTCTGGCGCCACGCTACCTGGGCCTGCGGGCGATTATCGCCAAGAGTTTCGCACGGATCCATTTCCAAAATCTGGCCAATTTCGGCATTCTCCCGCTTATGTTCGTAAATCCCGATGATTGGGAGAAGATCGATCAGAAAGATGTTCTGGCGATCGAGAATATCCGGAAAGATCTTGAAAATGGCTCCGGCAGTGAGTTGACTGTTGTCAACAAGACCAAGAATCAAAGCTACAAAGTATATCATAAGCTCAGTCCGCGCCAAATTGAGATGATTGTCGCCGGCGGGTTAATCAATGTATTGAAAGAAAAGTTGTAGGGGAGAGCCGGTAGCTTACGACTGTATTATTGCTTGGATGTGAGACCTCGGCCGTTCTGTGGGTGAAATCAAACAAAAGAGTTTGCATCAACGGCTGTTCGGGCCGGGGAACCCGTCCCCTTGGTCAATTCCATTTTCCTATATCAATTTCAGGCGTAGGGGCAGCGTTTTGCCGTGTGTAGCTCGATTGCACCAATCGATGGGATGCCGGTGCCCCAACCTTTCAGGATTTGTTGCAAAAGTGTGTTTAATCCATGGTTGAATTGATTAGTAAGAGTTTTCCTCCCCGTACCCCACTCGGCGTCCGAGTGGGTTTTTCATTACACTTTCGGCCTATGAATTAGGGTACTCATTTTCCGGGAAGACGGTCGGCTGTTTGCAATTCCGAAGGTGTATCGCTGATCGCACCCGGTCGCCGGGTGCGTTACCGGGTGCACCTGTTTATCTTATCCCAACTCTAAAGACTTAGGGCACCGGAAAATAATTAACAACGCATACCGCACCCGACGTTTGGGTGCGGTAATGTCAAACATCTATCTGCTACTGTTTCTTCTTCGGGCGATAATAATGCGTGCTTAAACCATAGAAAATATCGGCCGCTTCCATCAATGATTCAGACAATGTCGGATGCGGATGAATCGTCATCCCCAGGTCTTTGGCCACAGCCGCCATCTCGATCGCCAGCGTCCCCTCGGCGATTAAATCGCCCGCGCTCGGACCACAGATGCCGACGCCGACAATGCGCTCGGTGTCTTTTTCGATAATCAGCTTGGTGACACCATCGGTGCGCCCAAGACTGCGGGCACGGCCCGAGGCTGCCCACGGATAGCGCACCACCTCGACATTGAGGCCCTGCTCTTTGGCTTCATTCTGCGTCACACCGGCCCAGGCGACCTCGGGATCGGTGAACACCACCGCCGGGATGGCATAGGGCTCAAACGCCGCCTTTGATCCCGCGATCACTTCAGCCGCAACCCGGCCCTCGTGGGTGGCTTTGTGGGCCAGCATCGGTTCACCGGCAACATCGCCGATAGCGAAAATTTTGGAATCGGCGGTGCGGCGCTGTTCATCGACTTCTACAAAGCCCTTGTCGTTGACTTTAACTTTGGTGTTATCCAAACCGAGATTCGATGAATTCGGTTTGCGACCGACCGAGATCAGCACCCGTTCGAACACACGGTCTTTGATGTCCGCGTCTTTGCTCTCGAAACTGACTTTGATACCGTTTTTCTGTTCTTTCATACTGCTGACTTTGGTCTTGACCATGATTGCTTCGAATTTTTCCTTCAGGCTCTTGGCCAGGATATTGACCAGGTCGCGATCGGCACCGGGGAGGATGCCATCGAGCATTTCGACGACCGTCACTTTTGATCCCAGCGCGGCATAGACTGAGCCCATCTCCAAACCAATATACCCGCCGCCGACGACCAGCAGCGATTTTGGAATATCCGGCAGCTCCAGCGCACTGGTGGAGTCGAGGACACGGTCCGAATCAGGAGCGAGATTGGGAATAACAGCCGGCGATGATCCGGTCGCGATGATAGCATGTTCAAATGATATTGTATCGGTTTTGCCGTCGACCAGATCGATTTCCAGTGTGCTTGAGTCGACAAAGCGCGCCATGCCGCGGATATGATTGATCTTGCGCTGCTTGACCAACTGGCCAAGACCGCCGGTTGTCTGCTTGACAACGTCTTCTTTCCATGAACGGAGTTTATTGATACTGATTTCAGGCTTCGAAAAGGTGATACCCCAGTTTTTGGCTTCCCGAGTTTCATTAATCAATGCTGCCACGTGCAGAAGCGCTTTCGATGGAATACATCCGCGATATAAACATACTCCGCCGGGATTTTCAGCCGGATCGACCAGGGCCACATCGAGTCCAAGATCAGCGCCCATAAAGGCCGCGGCATATCCGCCCGGACCGCCGCCTATAACCACCATTTGTACTGATTTTGCTGCCATGTGTGTGCGTCTCCGTTTTCTTATTTTTCAAGGTTGATTAAAAGCGGATGCTCCAGCGCATCCACGACCCAGGTCAAAAATCGAGCGGCATCGGCGCCATCGATCACCCGGTGATCATATGACAACGCCAACGGCAAAATCGTTCGCGGCTCGAATTTGTCGTCTATGTAACGAGGCCGCGCGGTCGACCGACTCAGCCCCAGAATTGCCACCTGTGGCCAATAGACAATCGGTGTGAAATTCGTGCCGCCGATACCACCCTGATTGGAAATCGTGAATGTTCCGCCCTCGAGTTCCTCGGGCTTGACTTTTTTCTTACGGGTGCGATCAGCGATATCGGTCAACTCGACCGATAATTCTGTCAGGCTCTTTTTGTCCACATCACGAATAACCGGCACGAGCAAGCCACGATCGGTATCGACCGCCATTGCGATATGGCAATACTTCTTGTAGATGATTTCGTTTTTCTCGATATCGATGCTGGCATTGAAGCGGGGGAAACGATTGAGCGCCGAAGCAATCACTTTCATCGCAATTACGGTGATTGTCAGTTTGCCGCCGGCCTTTGATACCGAGGAACCGTACTTATGGCGAAATTCCTCCAGCGCGGTGATGTCGGCTTCATCAAATTGTGTCACATGCGGTACCGTTGTCCACGAATGGCTCATGTTCTCGGCCGTAAGTTCACGGACCTTATTCATCGATTCACGGGTGACTTCACCCCATTGACTGAAATCCGGCAATTTGGCAATGGCCGAACGGGCTCGTTTATGTACCACCTCGCGGCGCCCGGTCATAACTTCTTTGACGAACGCCTTTACATCATCGGGCGTAATACGGCCCCCGGGGCCGGTCGCCGGAACCTGGTTTATGTTAGCGCCGAGTTCGCGGGCAAGACGGCGTACCGAGGGGGATGCCGGTGCTATCTCATGAATATCTTCACTGGTTTTTTCAAATTGCCGGGCGTCGATATCTTTCAGCGGCAGCGCTTCCAATGGTGTTACATCGGATGTGTCTTTTTTGGCGGGTCGTTCTTTTTTCTCTTTTGCCTGTTTCTTTTTCTCGTCTTCTTCAGTCTTTGCTTTTTCTTCTTCCGCTTCTTCTTCTTGCTCTTCTTCTTGCTCTTCTTCTTGCTCTTCTTCTTCTTCCTTCTCCTTTTCTTTCTCTTTCTCTTTCTCTTTCTCTTTCTCTTTCTTCTTCTCTTTCTCTTCTTCTTCTTCCGCTTCCTTTTCTTCGTCATCGCCCTCGACTTCAAGTTTGGCGATCACCTGACCCGGCTTGATCTCATCGTCCTGTTTCACCAGTATCTCGACCACTTTGCCGGCGTCCGATGATGGTATCTCCACTACCGCCTTGTCAGTCTCCGCCTCAATCAGCGCCTGTTCCTTCTCGACGGTATCTCCTTTTGAAACCAGGATGCCGACGACTGTACCGGTTTCGACGCTTTCACCAATATCTGGTACTTTTATCTCTTTAATCATACCTTGCCTTCTTTATGATATAACAGGATTGGCCTTTTCCGGATCAATATCAAGGTCCTTAATTGCCTTTTTTACGACCGCTTCTTCGACCTTGTCTTCGCGATACATCTGCACCAGCGCTCCAAGTGTTATATGTCGTGCATCGACTTCAAAGAAATCGCGCAGGGCCTGGCGGCCTTCACTGCGCCCGAAGCCATCGGTTCCCAGCGCCAGTAACGGTCCCGGGAGCCATTTGGCCAGCGACAGGGGAAGGGACTTCAGATAATCGGAGGCCGCGACGAATACGCCGCTTTCCTTCTCAAGTGTTTTCTCAAGATAGTTTTTCTGCTGTTGTTTATGGGGATTGTGCAGGTTTTTCCGTTCGGCTTCAATCGCATCGAAATACAACTGTTTATAGCTGGTCACACTCCACACATCGGCCGGGACACCATAATCGCTCTCCAGCAACTCCTGCGCTTTAAGCGCTTCATTCAATATCGCACCACTGCCAAACAGGTGCGCTTTGTATTTCCTGTTTTTCATGCCGGATTTGCGGAAACGGTACAACCCGTTCAGAATACCCTGCTCGACGCCCTTTGGCATCGGCGGCATTTTATAGGTTTCGTTTTCCACTGTGATGTAGTAGAATAAATCTTCGCCGTTTTTGTACATCCTCTCGATACCATCTTTGACAATCACGGCCAGTTCATACGCGAAGGCCGGATCGTAGGCCCGCAGGTTGGGGACTGAGAGGGCATTGACATGGCTGTGGCCGTCCTGATGCTGCAAGCCCTCACCGGCCAGAGTTGTACGGCCCGCCGTAGCGCCAATCAGAAATCCCTTGCAGCGAATATCGCCGGCTGCCCAGATGAAATCACCGATACGCTGGAACCCGAACATCGAATAGAAGAAGAAGAACGGTATCATATTCAGGCGATGTGTGGCATACGATGTCCCGGCCGCAATAAACGATGACATCGAACCGGCCTCGGTGATGCCCTCCTCGAGAATTTGACCATCTTTGGCCTCCCGGTAATACAGCAGGCTTTCTTTATCAACCGGTTCATAGGTTTGTCCCACCCGGGAATAGATTCCTACTTTACGGAATAACGATTCCATCCCGAATGTCCGCGCTTCATCGGGGACGATCGGCACGATCGACTTTCCGACGGTTTTGTCACTTAGCAGTTTCGACAGCAAATGCACCGCTGCCATCGTCGTAGCGATTTCCCGATCTCCGCTGCCTTCGGCAAACTCCTCAAACACCTTCGATGCCGGCATATCGAACTTGGGTGGTTTGGTGCGTCGCGAAGGGACAAATCCTCCCAGCGCCTCGCGTCGCTCCATTAAGTATTTTATCTCTTCGCTGTCTTTGGCCGGTTTATAAAATGGCGCTTTGGCGATGTCTTTATCCGAAATTGGTATGCCAAAACGGCTCCTGAACTGACGCAGTTCTTCCTCGTTCAACTTTTTCTGCTGATGCGTTACATTCCGCCCCTCGCCAGCCTCGCCGAGCCCATAGCCCTTGATCGTTTTGGCCAGAATAACTGTCGGCGATCCCTCATGCTCCACTGCCGACTTATATGCCGCATATACTTTTTCGGGGTCGTGCCCGCCGCGCCGAAGTTTTCGCAACTGCTCGTCGCTGTAGTTTTTCACCAGTTCTAAAAGCCGAGGATCCTTGCCGAAGAAATCCTTGCGAATAAAATCTCCGTCGGACACGACATATTTCTGGTATTGGCCGTCGGGGACTTCTTCCATACGCTGAACCAGAAGTGACTCATTGTCGGCATCCAGCAAGGGATCCCAGTCATCTCCCCAGATGACCTTAATGACATTCCATCCGGCTCCCCGAAAGGCTGCTTCCAGTTCCTGGATAATCTTGAAGTTCCCCCGCACCGGGCCATCCAGACGCTGCAGATTGCAGTTGATGACGAAAATTAAATTGTCCAGTTTCTCGCGCGGGGCGAGGGTAATAGCGCCCAGCGATTCGGGTTCGTCCAACTCACCATCGCCCAGAAAAGCCCATATTTTGCGACCATGGGTATTCTTGAGTCCGCGATCTTCCAGGTAATGATTAAACCGCGCCTGATAAATCGCCATGATCGGGGAGAGCCCCATTGACACGGTCGGGAATTCCCAGAATTTTGGCATCAGGTAGGGATGAGGATATGACGACAGTCCGCCGCCATCGCGTAATTCACGGCGGAAATTCTCGAGCTGACGCCGACTGATGCGGCCCTCGAGGAATGCCCGGGCATAAACTCCGGGCGAGGCATGGCCCTGGAAAAAGATGATATCGCCATCCTGCTTGTCGTTGCGGGCTCGGAAAAAATGATTGAAACCGACTTCAAAGAGCGTTGCCGACGATGCATACGTCGAGATATGCCCGCCGATACCACTCAACTCAAGATTGGCCCGCACCACCATCGCCATCGCATTCCAGCGGATAATACTCTTAATCCGTCGTTCGATCTCACGGCTGCCCGGAAAGGCCGGTTGCTTGTCGGCCGGAATGGTGTTGATATATGGCGTGTTGGCGGTGAAATGGAATGTGACGCCTTTTTGTTGAGCACGGATTTGCAGACGGCGCAGCATTTCGCGCACCCGGTCCGGGCCGCCATTCTCATATATATAATCAAGCGACTCGAGCCATTCCCGATTCTCAAACTCGAGTTCGCGCAGTTTCTCATTCTTTTCCTTTTCAGACATCCGTATTCCTTTTCCGACGATAGTGTGTCATAAAAGATAATTCCAGAATCACCCCAACCATATGATTATTCACCGCTTCTGTCAACTCGATGGACAACAATCATATGAGCCAAAAAACAAGAAAAACTGAAATGGTCTATTATTCTGTCCATAATCAGTTGCATGTTACCACATAATACGTGAGCAATGCCGCAGACCGGAAAAATATATCAATAATATCATTGCCGCCCTATCAGGCGATTTCCCCGCGTCTCACGCCTGTGTGGCCGGCAAAAAAACAATCCCGGGCAAAGATTTTCCTTTACCCGGTCGATATTTCCGTATATGTTTCAGACAAAAACAGGGATGTCTATGGGCCATAAAATTGAATTAGAGACATATTACCACGGTGACTTCGGTGAAATCCTCACCAACCCGATCCTCGATATCGCCGCCCGCGTCTGGGAAGACGACCGCTACGACGCCTTCAGGACCTGTTATCGCTCCATGCGCTGGATCGATGATCTCGTCGATAACCGCAAAGCCCTCAAACTTCCGATTACTATCGAGGAATCACATCAGATCAAATCGACGATGGCCGAATGGATCGAATCGGTGCGCTCCCGCCGACTCCTTGATCCCTTTCGCAAATCATTTGCCGCCATCCTCGACCGTTTTAATATCCCCTTCTGGCCCTGGGAACGCTTCCTCCGCGCTATGATTTACGACCTGCACAACGAGGGCTACCGCAGTCATTTGTCATTTTTGCGCTATTGCGAGGGTGCCGCCATTGCCCCGGCTTCGGTCTTCGTTCACCTCTGCGGCGTACAAAAGAACGGCCCCGCTTACATGCCGCCGGCATTCGATATCCGCCGGGCAGCCCGTCCGCTGGCATTGTTTTCCTATACGGTGCACATTATCCGTGATTTTCAAAAGGATATGCATGGCGGCCTCTGCTATTTCGCCGATAACATCCTTGATCATTTCGGGCTGACGCAGGATAAGCTGCAGGATATCGCGCACGGTGGCGCGATTCCGTCGTCATTCCGAAATATGATTGCCCTCTATAAAAAGGCCGCTGATCATTATCGTAATGAAGCACGGGGCGCGCTCGAAGACTACCTGCCTCACTTAACCGACCGCTATAGATTGAGCATGGAACTCGTTTACAGCCTTTATCAGCAGATTTTCGACCGTATCAATCCGGCCGGGGGAGATTTCACCGCCGCCGAACTCAATCCTTCACCGGGCGAAGTACGGCTTCGTATCAACCGGACCCTCGAGACTTTCCACGCCCCGGCATAAAAAAAGGCGGGTACATCTGCACCCGCCTTGATTTGAAATCTCTAAGCAGTAGCCTATTCGCTATAATGTATCTGGATCTTGTCACCGGCTTGGGCGGCTTCACCCTGGACCACCACGCCGACCGCGTAGCCATCGCCGGCTTCGGTAATCCTGATCGTGCAGACATCATTTGATTTTTCGCGGATTACCTCACCCGTGGTTGGATGCTTCACGACATCATACACCCTCTTGACCATGTATATCTGGCCCTCGGCAACGCCTTTCTCGCGGCCCGGTGTCATGGTGATTTCTCCGGCGCCGGCATCATAATCAGCCACAACGCCTGAGATCTCGAGTTTGGTTTTGGTAATCTTGTCGGAATTGGCCACAATCTGGGCGACTACCGAAGAACAGGCCTTATTGGTTGCTTCGCCGAGAATCGTCTCGCGGAATCCCGACGATGTCATCTGAAAGGCCCCGCCGCCGGCACTGTAGCCGTCACGAGCCGCCGCTCCCAGCAGCAGACCTTTGCGGTCCGATTCACCCTCGCCCTCGGCAAACGAGAGAATAACCCCGGTATTGACATCGATCAGACGGGCATCGATGACGCATTTGGCCTTCGATTTCTTCATCCCGATCCCGCCAAGGACACCTGATTTCTTGCCGATCAGGCCGCCGATTCCGCCGGTGCTTTTATCCTCGGTTCCGAACTGCGTGATCGAACCGGTCACCAGGGCATCGGCGCCAAGGAGCTTGCCCAGCTGAGCAGCGCTGGAGGCATCGAAACGATCGGTATTGGTCATATCCTGCTCGCGCATAATCTCGTCGATGGCCTTGCGGTCTACCAGCTGGAAAGTGCCGTCCTCGAAAAACTTGGTGACCAGGACATCTGCAATACCGCCGCCGATATTCCAGTCACCCTCCCACCATGGTTGAATACCGTGAAAATCAAAATCCAGAATTGCAATGCGTTTCTGCGCGCCCTCCTTGGCGCAAATCGAAGTGGCCGAAAGCACCGCCAGCATCAGCAGGACTACTATTCCGCCCCGAAATCCAGTCACTCGCATTTCTCACACCTCCATCAAGTGTTCTATTTTTAATTTGAAGTTTTTTGTCCGGCTCTATGATTCCTGTTCAAAATATTGTTCAAAAATCACCAATCGGTCAGCCTATGTCAAGCATAAGCTTGTCTTCAAACGAAATTGTAAGCTTTCTGTTAGCGATGAATAAGGACCGGGGAGTCGTTATTTCGCTTTCATAAATTCATACGTATTGTTATATTTTGAGGTACCTCATTATCCTCACCGCAATGTCAGGAATACGGCGTTACCGAGACGCCATAAAGCGCAGGGAGGGAGCTATGGCTTTCAGTGCGATTTCTTCCAAACGCCTGAGCGTTTGGCTATTATCTTTTATTTGTCTGTTTCTTACAACTGCGATCTTCGCCCAGGCGCCGCAGATTGTATCGGTAACGCCATCAGCCAACGCGGTTAGCGAACCGGCCGATGTGACCATCGAGGCCACTTTCGATATCGACATAGACCCGGCTTCGTTTTCAGCATCGACAATCAAAGTCTACGGCCTCTACAGCGGCTACCATACTGCAATCATCAGTTACGATAATCCCACTCGCACTGTGACGATTAATCCCGATACAGATTTTCTGGCCGGGGAAGAGGTCTGGATCACGCTGACCGATGGCATCCAGTCGGCCTCGCTGGAACCATTTGCCGGATATAGCTGGCAATTCTATATTGCGACCAGTCCCGCAAGTCCGGGTGGTTTTGCGTTTGCCTCCCAAACGAATTTTGGCACATATACCGTTGATATAAGAACTGGCGATCTTGATGCCGATGGTGACCTCGACATCGTTTCCGCATCGCTGTTTGATAACAATCGATTCGCTCCAATTGTCCTGAAAAACAACGGTGATGCCACCTTTGTACCATCCTACCTCGATTCAATCAGTCAGTCAACAGGATCAATCGGTCTGGCAGATCTTAATGGTGACAATGCGATCGATATTATCGCGGCCAGCTCCTCGCCATCCCGGGTTTCAGTCTTCTTCAATGATGGCTTCGGCGGCTTCGACTCGCCCATCAGGTATGACTATGAGTCCGGTGGACCGTTACTTTCGATTCCAATCATCGATCTTGACAATGATGGCGATCTGGATATACTGCCCTTCCGCACAGGTTCCAGCCCGGATTACTATTTAGGGATAGTAGACAATTCAGGCGGCGGTACTCTCGGAAATCTGACATTGGTAGAGACCATCGGTTACGTCTACTACGTGTCAGTCGGTGAGCTCAATGGCGACGGCTACTTCGATGCCTTTATCACCAATTTTACCGGCAATGATATTGCATCGCAACTGAACAACGGCGCCGGAGCATTACAGGCACCGGCCTGGAATGTGATAAGCGACCGGGCCGCTGTTATCGATCTCGGCGACCTCGATGCCGATAGCGACAACGATGCCGCCGTAACCAATTATGCCAATGACAGATTGGATATTTACGCAAACAATGGTGATGGCACATTCACGATATCCCACCAAATCAGCTTTACTCCCGATAATACCGGTCCCAAATTCGCTGAAACCGGTGATGTCGACGGCGATGGCGACCTCGATGTTGTCGTCTTCAACTGGCATCGAGACATGGCAGTGTTCTTCAATGATGGTACCGGCAATTTCCCCAATTATGACTACTACAATATCGATGGCACGCCATATCATCACCATCTCGCGGACTTCGATGGCGACTCCAGGCTCGATATCGCGCTCTTACATAATTCCTATCTCCAGGGAGAAAATTATTATTATTTGACCATCCTGCGTAATAGCGATTGCACCGATTCCGATATGGACGGCTGGGGTGATCCCGGAGTTCCCGGCAACGAATGCCCCGACGACAACTGCCCGGATATCGCCAATTCTACTCAGGTTGATACCGATGGCGACGGTATCGGCGACGCCTGCGACGAATGTACCGATACTGATGGCGATGGCGCCGGCAATCCCGGCTTTGCCGCCAATACCTGCCCCGAAGACAATTGCCCCGATGTATATAACCCGGATCAGTTAAACAGCGATAGCGACCGCTTTGGCGACGCCTGCGACAACTGCCCGTTTGTATTCAATAGAACTCAGGTAGATTCGGATGGCGATGGCACCGGCAACGAATGCGATGACTGTACCGACGAAGATGGCG
>CAZGLR010000104.1:0-11878 GCA_964526635.1 uncultured Ignavibacteriales bacterium
ACAACATCACAACTGCATTATCATTGGTGCCGGTATTTCGGGCCTGATGGCGGCCCGACCAAACCGAATCCGTTATTCCGTGATTTTGTTGCCGCGGCGGTGAAGTACAATAAGGAAAAAAAACTCCGCGCTGAAGAGACAGTAGAGAAAAAGACTGTGGCCTAAGCCGCCGGGAAATGAAATCCAGTATAGCGCACTGCTTCAACAGCGGTGCGCTTCTAATTTAATAAAGTAAAAATATGCCCACGGACACGGGCGGCTTTTTTTGTACATCCGACCGCATTTGAATCCGGTCGCCAATCCAGTTTTACAGGCTGATCTGCGGTCGTTGAAGGCAGGCCATTCAGGGTAAATCAGTTCATCATCACATCAATTCTGCGAATCTTCCACCAGCTTTGCGTAGCGGTCAATGATACGATTCACATCATCCTCGGATTCCGCCTCAGCCAGAATACCAAATGATGCCCGCAGACGGTCCGGGGCGATCAGCACCCAGCCACCGTCTTCAAAAACCCGGACACCATCGATTAGCTGACGATTCTTGTCTTCGGTGGAAGTAATCAAAGTTCGCATGACTTTGCCCTTCTTGCCCCAGGGACATGGCACCGAGACACTCCTGCGAATGTAATTGGCAAAACGGTTGCGATATTCGCTGAGTTGAATACCAGTTTTTGCGATCATTTCAAGAATATGAATCGCTGCAAACATGCCATCGGCCCCGATCTGGAAACCGGGGAAGATAAAGCCGCCGCGGGTGCCGCCGACGAAATCGACACCGCCTCGTATATGAGCATCCATCATGGCCAGGTGATCATTGCGCGTACGAATCACCTCGACACCATATTCAGAGGCAATTTTCTCGACCCCCATGGAGGCATCGACCGGCACGGCAATCCGGCGCGCCTGATGTGTTCGTAGATACAGGTCCGTAGTCATCAGAAGCAGCAGTTGATTATCGATGGCGATACCGTGTTCATCGACCATGAGCAGTTTTTCCGCAGCCGGGTTGATCATGATTCCAAAATCGGCCGACAGGGAGGTCGTTATGGTCGAAAGCTGCCTGATCTTTTCATCGAATGTCTTGGCGTGATTGGAGGCTTTGGATGGATTGGGAAACGCATTCACGCCCAGCACATCAATATCCAGTTCAGAAGTGATCTGCGGGAAAAATTGACCGGCGGAGCCATAGGAATAGTCGATGATTATGCGGAAATTACGGTCGCGAATCAAATCGCGGTCGAACGAATTCAAGAACTGCTCAGCGTAGGCGTCGAACAGACGGTCCTGTTCTTCCAGATGCCCGGTCTCGGCCAGAGAGGCCCGCGGAAAATCCTCGTTGATAAAGGACCGTTCGACTTTCTTCGATTTGGATGTAGGCAGATCGAGACCGTTGTTATCGAAGAAGATAATATCCACCACGTTGAAATTATCGGGATTATGGCGCAGGTAAATCCCGGCGGCATAGTTGCCGTTTTTCAATGAATGGCGTATGATCGGGGTCGGCAGGATTTCCAGATCATCGACATCGACACCGGTCGCCATGAGGCCACACATAATTGAGCGTTTTAACAGACGGGTCGCATCAGAGGCATCGCGGCTGGTGACGATCCGCTGTTTGCTCCCCAGCGATGCTCCGAACGCCGCGCCCAGTTTAACGGCCATCTCGGGGGTGATTTCCATCAGGCCCAGGCCGGATACTTTCGAATCGGTGAAAAGCTCGCGATTCCATTTCTCGCCCCAGACCATTGATGATGACACCACCGCGCCCTCGTCGACGAACTTGCCCGGCCAAATTTTGCAATTGGCGCGCACTGTCGCCCCGGCGCCGACCTGGCAATCATCGGCAATGACTGCGCGATCCAGAATCGTCGCATCGCGCCCGATCTGTACCCGGTGGGTTATTATCGAGGAGTAAATCGAAGTCAGCGAATCGATCCAGGTCCCCGACCAAATCACCGAATTGGAGATTTCCGCCTCTTCTCCGATTGTCACATGATCGCCGATCACGGCGTTGGTCAGTTTTGCGCCTTTGCCGATCTTGACGCTGTTGCCCAGCAGGACAGTCCCGGTCAGGGAGGCATCCTCGGGCAAATCGACATTGGTTCCGTAATAGACGATCGCACCATTGCGCTCGACTTTTTCGCCGTTCATTTTAAGCTTCACCGTGCCATCGATAATATCCTGATGCGCATTGACGTATTCATCGATATTCCCTACATCCCGCCAGTATCCCTGGGCGATTTTACCCAAAAGGTTCATCTTCTTCTCAAGCATGATCGGAAACAAATTCTGCGAGAAATCAAAATTCGTGCTGGGCGGAATCAGGCGGATGGTATCAGGTTCGAGAATATACACGCCGGTGTTGATCGTATCGGAAAATGCCTCACCCCACGAGGGCTTCTCGAGAAAGCGGGTGATGCGGTGATTATCGTCGGTAATCACGATCCCATAGGCCAGCGGATTTTCCATCCGGGTCAACAGGATAGTGGCATCGCCCTCTTTTTCCTTATGGAAATTATAGGCCTCGGTCAAATCAAAATCGGTCAGAACGTCGCCGGAGATAATCAACACGGTGTCATCGCAGAAATCAGCGGCATAGCGAACCGCCCCGGCGGTGCCATAATCCTGGTCCGGCAGCATGTATTCCATCTTCACGCCGAACTTGCGGCCGTCTTTGAAATGGTTCTTAATCACATCGGACTGGAAAAACAAAAGCGAAACGATTTCATCGAAACCGTGATGCTTGAGCAGATTGACCACGTGTTCCATCATCGGCACTGTCCCGATCGGGACCATTGGCTTGGGGACATTTATAGTGAGGGGGCGCAGCCGGGTGCCGAATCCGCCGGCCATAATAATTGCTTTCACGATGTTTCTCCTTCCGGGGAGATCTGTGTCTTAATTACCGATCAGTTCTCTGAACTTTGTGATTACTTCTACAAACGAATCGAAGGCAATATAATCAATATCGTGCGCGGTGCAATAGTCGGCTAAAAAACCGGTGGCAAAAAGGACATCTGCGGTCCCGATTGCGCACAGATCGGAGCGGCCGTCGCCAATATATATCGACGTATGCCCGCTCGGAGTCAGCCGACTGATCTGGTAGCCTTTGCAGTTGGCGCAGCGCGGGCAGTTGTTATCAGACCAGGGAAAAGCGGTAATAATGCGGCCGTTTTCGAGCTGTCCGGAATTGGTGCAAACCGGGATATGATTCAGCCTATGACGGTTAAGTATGTAATTGATATAGAGATCGAGGCCATCGGAGAGGATTGTCAAGGGGACGTTGTAGTATTCGCACAGCACCGCAAACGGCAGAAATCCGGGATCGATTGCGAATCCATCCAGAAAGGCGTGCAATTCAGATTCGGAAATATCGCGCAGCGAGGCCGCCTCTTCGATCAGGCATTGCTGTGAGTCGATTTCGCCGGCTTCCCAGCGGGCGACAGCGTCGCGTGCGCGGCCGTCGGAGAAATAGTCAAACAGACGGTTGCCGATATCATCGTGGGTAATGGTGCCGTCGAAATCGCAGAAAACCTGTATCTTGTCGGGAAAAAGAGCTGTCACGAGGTCCTTTCGCTTGACATAAATCAGAGACTAAAACCGGGAATAATATATCGTCTGATGTTATGTTGGCAAGGCGGTAATGGAAGATATTTTGAGATGTGGTGGAATTTGTTGACAACAATGTAGTGGCAAATGAGAGATGGATGGCTCAGTGGATTTTTTCGCTGAATCACAAAAGTAATTTCGGAAACCCGACCTTCCCCCCTCACCGCTCGGTTCGCATGCGGTAATGGACATGTGTGTACACCGCGCCGAACAAGAAGGCATGCGAAGAGTAAAATACCCACAGGACAAAAATCGTAAACGATCCGATCGCGCCATAGGCCGACCCGATATCGGTCTTGGAAACATATAATCCGACGATAATCTGCGCGATGAGAAGCAAAAATGATGTCAGCACGGCTCCGATGGCGGCATCGCGCCAGGGCACTTTCTTTTGCGGCAGCACGCGGTAGAGCATGGTAAAACCGGCCATCAGCGCCAGCGTGTTGATCGCCAGATCGGCCGCCTGAATCCATCCGCCGCCGATCGGGAGGTAGCGGCTTAGTAAAATACTGACCAGGACCATCACCGAGCTTTTAATCACCAGCAGGAAGATGACTCCCTCCATTGCCAGGAGGGTCAGAAATCCGAAGCCATAGCTTTTGGCCATGCCGGTGAGACCGCCATTGGTAGTATCAGATGTTCCCCAGACGTAATTGAGAGCACTGCGGATCTGCAGGAAGACCATCGATGATCCCAGCAGTACCAGGGGGATACTCACGATCGTCGTCACCGATCCGCCGCCCCGGTGCAGCGCCTGATCGATGATTTCTTCGACCACCTGAATGATATCCTCACTGACGATTCCTTCCAGTTCAACCAGTATTTGGGAAATCGCAACCTCTCCGCCGAGAAATAAACGAATGATTTGAAGGGTCAGAACCACCAGTGGCCCAAAGGAAAAGACAACATAAAAGGCGATAGCTGCGCCGATCAAATTCGGTGTCTTGTCGCTCCATACGCGATAAGTTTTTGGAAACGCTTTGAATAAAAGTGAAAGTGCCATAAATGATACCGCTATGATATTTCCCATATGAAACTCATATCCATTTGGAAAAAACACCTGCCACGACAGGCATGGCGGGGTTAATATGATACGAGGTGTGAATAGATCGAGAAGCTACCGTTTCGGCGGAGCCTCGATAACCGATGCATGGGTTACGACGATATCCACGACCGGGACATCCTTGTGGCCATGGGCCTGATGTGTTTTGACTTTTTTCATTTTTTCGATCACATCCTTGCCGTCGATAATCCGGCCGAAGACAGCATATCCGGCGCCGTCGCGCGGGTAGTCGAGACTTTCATTGTCGGCGACATTGATGAAAAACTGGCTGGTAGCCGAATGCGGCTGTCCACCCCGGCGCGCCATAGAAATCGTGTATTTGTCGTTTTTGAGACCATTTTGCCATTCATTTTTAATCGGCGGACGGGTTTGTTTCTTCTTCATGCCGGGCTCAAAGCCGCCGCCCTGAATGACAAATGATTCTATGACGCGATGAAATATCGTGCTATCGTAAAAGCCGCTTTTCACATAGGTCAGGAAGTTGTCAACGGTTATGGGGGCATTCACGGCGTCCAGTTCGAGGATGAAATCGCCCATGGTTGTTTCGAACTTGACATAGTAGTACTCTGGTCCCTGCGCCGGCTTTTTCTCCTGGGCGGCAGTGTCTGAGACACAGCCAAAAACCAGGCACATACAAACGATGACTGGGATGAGAGAAGATGTCGTCATGATTTCGTCCTTTCGGATGGCGCCGTGGATTTTGATCCATGCTCAGTATTAATATATACGGCCGGCGCCGGCAATCAAGTTGATTCTCCGGTAGTTTTACGACTGTGGTCCGGTCACCTCGGCAGTCGTATCAGCACCCTGAAGCAGTTTGTTATAGATACTGCTGTCGAGCACAATATCGGTCGCCAGGCGGATTTCCGGTTCACCGGGGACAATGACATAGCGGTAGGCTGCGGCGCGCCCCAGTTCGCGTTCGACCGCGATGCGGCGAATAAAAAATTCGAGTCGATCCGACTGGCGGATAAAAACACTATCGTCAAGTTGTCGCGATTTGGCCAGCATACCGGTCAGGACATCGAGCATTCCGGCATTGGCATTGTCGATAATCTGCCCGGCCAGGGCAAAGTCTATGGTCCTGGTTGCACCGGAAGTATATTCCATCCCCTGTTCGGTGACAAACGCCTCGAACAAAGATATGACTGTATCGGGATAGGCAAATTCGGGCGGATAGGCTGTCAGCATATCCCAGTATGTTTCGACAAAATCATACAGTAAAAAGCTGGATTGTATTCGTTCCTCGAATCCGATTTCACCTTTGGGTATAAATGTCATATCCGGGGCCAGACCCGAGAACGCCAATTCGCTGTCGGGAGGGTTCAGATAGCGACCATCGGCGAAGTAGTAGCGCGATGTGGTCAGCCGCAGGGCGTCGCCATCGACGAGAGAAAAAACAGTTTGCACGAGGCCTTTGCCGAAGGTGGTATCGCCGACAATCACGCCACGATCCGCGCCGCGCAGCGCCCCCGAGAATATTTCGGCAGCCGAGGCCGAGCCCTGATCGGTTATCATCACCACCGGTCGGTCGGTCAGAGGCCGTGATTTTGAACGGTAACGCATATTATCCCAGCGCGAACGGCTGTCGATCCCGACAATCAAGTCCCGCTTCTTCATAAACAGGTCGGCGGCGTCGATAGCCTCATCCAGGTATCCGCCCGGATTACCCCGCAGGTCAATCACATATCCCCGTGGTTTTTGTAATTCGAGTTGTTTCACGCCCACTTCCAGTTCCTCAGCAGTGCCTGATTCAAAATCGGCGATACGAATGTAGGCTACAGAATCGGGGGTCAGGCCATAGTATGGTATATGTTCCAGAGTAATCGATTGCCGGGCGACTGTGACCGACAACGTATCCGCTACGGTAAACCGGTACAGGAGAAGATCGACGGTGCTGCCGGATGGCCCCCGAATAGCATCGATCGATTCATCAGGGTCCATATCACGGATCGCTTCGCCATCAACCTCCAGAATCAAATCGCCATTTTTCATTCCCGCAGTATAGGCCGGCCCGCCCTCACGAACAGTGATGACCAGGAGCACGGTATCGCGCGGAATGACGGAAATGCCAATGCCGCTGTAATGACCGCTCATTTCTTCGATCATCGTCTTGTAGTCGCGCCGCTCGATGCGAAAGGAGAACGGATCCAACAGATTGAACAGAGCGTCTTCGGCATCGGCGAGGGCGTTGTTTTCGGAATATGGCAACGGATACACGGCCGCGATATATTGCGCCGCCATAGCGAAATCAATCATCTGCGACAAAAGAGGATCGTTTACCAGAATCAGAGCCGATGCGAGAATGATCAAAAAGATTACAGCCACACTGACAAAGCCGGTCACAATCTCGATCGATGTTGGTCGGTCCTTAGGCATGAGCCCGCCTTCGCGGAAGAGATGATGTAATCCGTCCATACACTTCATCGGCCAGTTCAGCGATTGTCTTGTGGCCGTCGAGTACCACCACGCGCCGTGAGCGGGCCAGCTTCAGGAAGCCGTGACGAACACGGTTGAAGAAGGCTTTTGATTCGTTTTCAAGACGGTCTGCCTTTTTTTGCCGACGGCGCAGTGACTCAGTATAGTCAATATCGACGATGAAGGTTATATTCGGTGAGGTCGAAAACGATGCCAGGGAATTGAGCCGTTCGACAATTTTGCGATCCAGACCGCGCCCGAACGCCTGATAAGCAGTTGTTGAATCGAAAAAACGGTCGCAGATGATTACCGTACCCGATTCAAGCGCGGGAAGAATTACCTGAGCTGTAAGTTGCGCCCGTGAGGCTTCGTAAAGAAGCAGTTCGGTCAATGGCTCGATAGTAAGACCGGGGTCCAGCAGCAGACGGCGTATACGTTCGGATACGGGTGTTCCGCCCGGTTCACGAATAAACAGGACATCATACCCTTCTCGCTTGAGCCGGGCATGAAGCCGCCGTGCCTGCGTCGATTTGCCGGAACCATCGATACCCTCAAACGTCACAAAAAATCCGCGTGTTTTGCTCATATCGTCTTTGCCAATTCCATAGTGATCAGAATGCTGCTATGTTCATTGACTGTATCAGGCAATGCACTTTTTATACCACCGGGCATTTATACCCGTTATGGTTACAGAGGATTCAACCATAACAATCTATTGGTTTTTAATGCCTTTTGCACTTTTTACTGCTGCTTCGGTCGGCTCGTTTTTCCTTTTGAGCGTGACTTTTTCGGTCCGGAATTTTTGCAGCCGGTTGGCGGCGATAAACTCCTCAACCAGGGCGTAGGCCTCGGAATCAGTATATTGTCGCGGTGGCGATTTCATGAAATATGCCGATGGCGCTGTAATCGCCCCGGAAAGCCCCTTATTCATCGCCATCTTACAACAGCGAACAGCATCTATAACCACCCCGGCGGAATTGGGGCTGTCCCATACTTCCAGTTTGAGTTCCAGATTCAGCGGGACATTGCCGAAGGTGGTGCCTTCCAGGCGAATGTGGGCCCATTTGCGGTCCTTTAGCCAGGGGACATAATCCGATGGCCCGATGTGGACATTATCCTCACCCATATCGTAATCGAGCTGACTGGTCACCGAACCGGTTTTGGATATTTTTTTCGATTCGAGCCGTTCGCGCTCGAGCATATTTAAAAAATCGGTATTACCCCCGATATTCAACTGGCTGGTATGGCTGAGGCGGACTCCGCGGTCGCGGAACAGACGGGTCAGGACACGATGTACAATTGTGGCCCCGACCTGCGATTTGACATCATCGCCAATCACCGGCAAGTTCTTTTCCTTAAATCGTTGCTGCCAGTAGTTTTCCCGGGCAATGAAGACCGGTATGCAGTTGACAAAACCGCAGCCGGCCTCGAGAATCTGCTCGACATACCATTTGGTGGCGTGTTCCGAACCCACGGGTAAAAAGCTGACGACCACATCGGTGCCGGTTTCTTTGAGCAGCCGGACAATGTTGGTCGTGTCGCCGGGAGCTTTGGTGATGATTTTCTTAAGATATTTTCCGAGACCGTCGTGTGTCATACCCCGCTCGACAGTAATACCGGTATAATCGACATCGCAGAATTTATAGGTGTTATTGGGTGCGGTAAAAATTGCTTCGGACAGATCTTTGCCGACCTTATTGGAGTCTATATCTATCGCGGCTGAAATTTCAATATCGGAGACATGATATCCTCCCAAATTGACATGCATCAATCCGGGAACAAATTGATTTTCATCGGCTTCGCGGTAAAAACGGATACCCTGAACAAATGCCGAGGCGCAATTTCCAACACCGATAATTGCCACCCGTACTTTATGCTGGTCCCTTTTTCCCATATTTCCCCTTATTTCCATATGATAGACTTTCCACTCAGTGCGAAAATATAGATGATTACCGCCTTTCAGTCAATTGCCGGCCGGGCTTTTTGCCGTGGCGGTCTCGTCAATGTAATTGCCTTATCTACTTCCCGCAGTAAAGTGTATATTAGCTACGCTATATCCATAGCAGCGGAGAATTACAAAATGACCGGCGAGTCGCTCTTAAGGATGATCAAAACTGATTACGACGCGATACGATTGGCCAATGGCAAAATCGTGACTGCCGATATCCGTAGAATATCCAACGCTTATTATCAAAAAGCAAAATCCCTGCCTAAGAAACAGATATTCGAACTCTGCGAGTATTTGCTGGACCGTGAATACACAATTATCCCGCTTGACTGGGCCTGGAGGATTGAAAAACGGTACACAATCGGGGATTTTAATCGTTTTCAACGATGGCTCAAAGTGTACGTGGACGAGTGGGGCGTATGCGATCATCTATGCGTACATCCTTTGGGCACATTCATTTACCATTTCCCGGAGGTGATTACACCGACCAGGAAATGGGCGTATTCAAAGAACCGATGGCATCGTCGGGCCTCGGCAGTATGCCTTATTCCACGCATTCGCAAGGGTGAGGGGCTTTCCGATGTTTTTGCGCGTGCCGATATTCTGCTGGAAGACAGCGATGATATGGTACAGAAAGGATATGGCTGGATGTTGAAAGAGGCCGCCAATCGGTATCAGCGCGAGGTGTTCGAATATGTCATGCGCAAGAAACGGAATATGCCGCGAACGTCACTGCGGTATGCGGTCGAGAAGATGCCGCAATCACTGCGGAAGCGGGCGATGGCCCGGGACTGGTGAGATTCCATAAGTCTCAGGCATAAACAACTATTCTTCCCTATTACACAAATAAAAAAACCTGCCTGCCGTGGGGCGCGGCAGACAGGTCGTGGTAAGAATAAGCAGACAAAGACTGCTTACTTATAAAGTGGTGGACCACACATGAAGTACCACCGGCAGCAGTCACAGGGCGGCGGACCTCCATTGAAGACATAGTTAATCAGGTACACGGCATCGCCGATGTTGACCTGACAATCGCAGTTGGCGTCACCACTACAGACCGCATACGGCATCGGCGCCGGACCGGCGCTGAAGACGTGGTTGATGAGGTAAACCGCATCTCCCACATTCTGAGAATTGTCGTTGTTGGCATCACCCGGCAGGCAATCGCACAGCGGCGGATCGACGCAGGTGCAGTCGACCGGCGGTGAACCGATGCCGGAGAGCCAGTTGCTCAGATGGGTTACATCCTGCAAGCTGATACAGCAATCGCCATTGACGTCACCATTGGCTTGCGGTATCGGCGCAGGGCCGCCGCTGGTGATGTAGGCCTGCAGATAGGCGACGTCGGCCAGATCGATAACGCCATCACCGTTGGCATCGCCCGGCATCTGCAGCGAGCAGGTGTCGCAGCAATGATCAATGTGATTGCCAAAGAAGATACCGTCGAGATTATCAAAGGCGCCATCGCAGTTATAGTCATTGCATGGCAGCGCCCCAAGGAGATCATTACCGGTCACACAATGATCACCATTGATATCGAGGAACCTCGCCGGTATTTCAGCGCATAGCGTTCCATCGACATACAATTTGGCCTTGCAATCTATACAATCGAGACTACTGGCTGTGATAGTGAAGATCGTTGCACCAGTGGCCGGATCGCAGGATTCCGGATACACTTTCGGCCAGTCGGGATGTGTATTTGGACACGGCACAGTCGGGCAGTCGCTGAAGTCAAGCCAGGTCGTGGACGTATCGCAAATGGTATTGCCACAGCTGTCCTTGAGGAAGACATTGTATGGAATATCGCCCTGTGGACAGATGACCAGACAGGGATCGAACATGGTGCTGTCGCAGAAGGCCGGCCCCGGCGGACATGGCCCACTGCAGCAATGATCCAGATGGCTGGCGTGAATAGTCTGATCGTTGGCTGTGATCGTGCCATCGCAATCATAGTCATTGCATGGTGCGACCCCGAGCCAGTCATTCGGCGTAACACAATGGTCAGCATTGATGTCCAAAAACCTGGTTCGCACTGTCGTACATGGCGCGCCATTGACATGTAATATCGCCGCGCAATCGATGCAGTCGAGAGACGATGCCGCGATATTGAAGAAATGCTCACCGGTGGCCGGATCACAGGAATCCGGGAAGACATTCGGCCAGTCCGGATGCGTATTCGGGCACGGTAATGCCGGACAGCTGGCGAAGTCCAGATAGGTCGCGGCCGGCGAACAAACTGGATTACCACAGCTGTCCTTCAGGAATATGCTGTACGTAATGTCGCCAAGCGGACAGATAACCAGACAGGGATCGAACATCGTGCTGTCGCAGAAGGCCGGTCCCGGCGGGCACGGTCCCTGATCGCAGCAATGATCCAGATGCGCGGCGTGAATAGCATTGTCATCGGGACCAATAGTGCCATCGCAATTGTAATCGTTGCAGCCGGGGTTGGCCTGCCAGTCATCCGGGAAGACACACAAATCACCGGTTATATCAAGGAACTTGACAATGACATCCCGACATGGCTGGCCATCGACATACAATATCGCCGAACAATCAAGACAATCCAGTGCGCCGGCTTTAATATTGAAGAAGTGCTCACCGGTCGCCGGATCACATGAATCGGGATGTACCACGGGCCAGGTAGGATAGAGATTCGGACACGGCTGCGCCGGACAGGCGGTGCCCAGATCGAGCCAGAGATTGGGATCGCATACGGGATTCCCGCAACTGTCGGTGACTTTGACAGTCCAGGTGATATCGCCCTGCGGGCAAATGACCAGGCAGGGATCATACATGACACTGTCGCAGAAGGCCGGTCCCGGCGGGCACGGTCCCTG
>CAZGLR010000105.1:0-11589 GCA_964526635.1 uncultured Ignavibacteriales bacterium
GGCAATACGTCGGTGGTTGCCGAACGGGTCGTTCCGGCGCCGACAGGTTTGTCCGAGAAGCCGTATATCTGATTGACGGAGCGATTATGAAACAATAGATTGGATTATGGCCGAAAAGAAAACACCGCAAAACATCAAAGACGAAGCCGCCGGGCTTCGCGATGAAATAAACGAACACAATTATCGCTACTATGTGCTCGATGAGCCATCGATCTCGGATGCCGAGTATGATAAGCTGTTCGACCGCCTGGTTGAACTCGAAGAAAAGTATCCATCGCTACAGACGCCGGATTCCCCGACACAACGAGTAGGTGCGCCGCCATCGAAGAAATTCGAGGCGGTGAAGCATCGGGTACAGATGCTGTCGTTGCAAAAGGTGACGACGCGCGAAGAATTTGAGGATTTCGATCGACGGGTGCACGAGGGCATTGGTGTGGAAAATGGCAAAGATATCGAGTATGTGTTTGAATCCAAGCTCGATGGCCTCGCGGTGGAATTGGTCTATGACGATGGGGTCTTGACGATTGGATCGACGCGTGGCGACGGCCTCACCGGGGAGAATATTACGCCCAATTTGAAGACAGTGCATTCGATACCATTGAAGTTGTCAAAGAAAGCAGCTGAGAAGTACCCGCTACTCGAAGTGCGCGGTGAAGTGATCCTGCGCAAATCGGATTTCGCGAAATTGAATAAAATGCAGCAGGAGCTGGGACAACCGGAGTTTGCCAATCCGCGAAATTCCGCCGCGGGATCACTCAGGCAGCTGGATAGCCGGGTGACTGCATCTCGGCCATTGATTTTTGTAGCGTATGGCATTTCTGATCAGGAATTGCCAGGGCTGGAATCGCAAAGTGAAGTTATTGCGTTCTTAAAACATGAAAGATTTAAAACCAATGAGCATTTTAAGTCAGTAGGCGGAGTCAGCAGTGTACATAGGGCGTTTGAAAATCTTAAAGATAGCCGCAGCAAGCTCGATTATGATATCGATGGTGCGGTGATCAAAGTCAACAATTTCGTCGATCAGATGCGGCTGGGCCAGGTGAGCCGTGCCCCGCGCTGGGCGGTGGCGTGGAAATTCAAAGCCGAAGCGGCCGAGACAGTGCTGGAGGATGTGATATTTTCGGTCGGCCGAACAGGTATTGTCACCCCTGTCGCAGTATTGAAACCGGTCAGGGTCGGCGGTGCGGAAGTACGGCGGGCGTCGCTTCATAACGAGGATGAACTCAAAGCCAAAGATATCCGTATCGGGGATCATGTTCGCATTCACCGTGCCGGAGATGTAATTCCTGAAGTAATTGAGGTTATAACAGACAAGCGGTCCGGCAAAGAAAAACCGGTCGAGTACCCGACGGTGTGTCCATCGTGCGGCGAGAAAATCAAACGGATCGAGGGCGAGGCGGCATATCGGTGTGTGAACCGCTTTTGCCCGGCGCAGGTGGTCGAAAAGATTTTCCATTTTGCCGGCAAGGGCGCGATGGATATCGAGGGCCTCGGCGGCAAACTGGCCGAACAATTGGCCGAGAACAAGCTGGTAGCCAATCCTGACGATATTTACTTTTTGACTATTGATGATCTGCTACCGCTGGATTTGATGGCTGAAAAGCGGGCACAGAATCTGCTTGATGCAATCGATGAATCCCGCAAACGACCATTGCCGAATGTTATTTATGCACTGGGGATACCCGGAGTCGGTGAAACGGCGGCGAAGATACTGGCCGAACGATTTAATGCAATTGATGCCTTGATGAAAGCCTCTGAAGATGATCTGACTGCCATCGGCGGTATCGGTCCGATCGTGGCGCATTCGATTGTGGCGTTTTTGCATCAGGATGAAATCAAGGAGATGCTCTCGCGGATGCGCGAGGGCGGTGTTGAATTTCCCAAATTCGAGAGTAAACGCCGCGAGGTCGAGGGTGTTGCCGGGAAGACATTCGTTATCACCGGGACCCTGTCGAAGCCGCGGGATCATTTTAAGAAAACAATCGAGAACGGCGGCGGCACGGTGACGTCATCGGTATCGAAGAATACTGATTATCTGGTATGCGGCGAGAATCCCGGCAGCAAGCTGGACAAGGCGAAGAAGCTGGGGGTAGAGATTTTGGATGAGGGTGGCTTTGGGGAATTGATGGAATAGGACCTGGCCTTGCCCGCACCCTGCGGGTGGGGTACCGGGTTGATCAAAAACCTGGGTGGCCCAGCGGCTTGCCGTGGGTTCCAGCCAAATTTACGATACAGCGATATCGAACAATTTGTGGGATAGGATGCACCTCACGGAATCATTAAAGATCGCTATCGGTACTTGTGGGAACCTCCGCGGGGCAAATGCATATTAACCAAGATATTGATAGTTTCCCACAGCAAGCTGTGGGGCACCCTAAATGATTGAACAAAAAAAGCCCGGCTGAACCGGGCTTTTTTCTATCTATGTAAATTATGCGATCAGATGAGTTTGGCGACAGCTTCGGCCACTTCCAGCGAGGTGTTGGAACCGCCCATATCATAGGTACGAATCTGACCATCGGCGACGACTTTTGCGATGGCCTTTTCAAGGCGGTCGCCCATCTCGACTTCGCCGAGCCAGTCGAGCATCATCTTCGCCGACAGCAGCATAGCGGTCGGATTGACTTTGTACTGTCCGGCATATTTCGGTGCGGAGCCGTGGGTCGGTTCGAAAACAGCATAGTTGTCACCGATGTTGCCTGACGAGGCAAACCCAAGACCGCCGACGAGTTGGGCGCACAGGTCGGAGACAATGTCGCCGAACATATTGCTGGTTACGAGAACTGAATAGTCCATCGGGTTTTTGATCAACCACATGCACATAGCGTCGATATTGGTTTCCCAGAGTTCAATGCCCGGATAATTTTTGGCTACTTCGCGAGCAGTACGAACCATGAGTCCCGATGTTTCGCGCATGACATTCGGCTTTTCAACAACTGTCACACTCTTGCGGCCAAATTTCTTGGCGTATTCAAACGAGTCGGTGATAATGTTGCGGCAGCCGGTTTTGGTGTTTATGCGAAGAGTAATCGCCATCTCGTTGCCCGGATGTTTATCGAAGCGGGCCATTTTCTTATTGTGCTTCTTGACGACCTCGCGGACTTCATCGGGTACGGGATGGAATTCAACCCCGGCGTAGAGGTCTTCGGTGTTTTCACGGAAGACGACCAGGTCGATACCGTCTTTATAATTCAGCGGGTTTCCAGCGTAGGCTTTGCACGGCCGCATATTGGTGCGCAGGTTGAATTCCTGACGCAGGCGGACGATGGGCGAGGAATAGACGTGGCCTTTGCCCTGCAACTCCGGAATCAGCGCGGCTTCGGCTTCTTCTTTGGGGAGTGATGTGATGGCGCCGAAAAGCGCGCAATCGGTCTTCTTGAGGAGATCGATGGTGCGTGCGGGAAGCGGATCAGCTTCGGTTTTCCAGAATTCCCAGCCGATGTCACCATGAGTATATTCAGCATCGAGTTTCAGGGCATCGAGAACGATGCGGGTAGCTTCCATTACTTCGACGCCGACGCCATCGCCCGGCAGCCAGGCAATTTTGTATTTCGACATGTATATGCTACTCCTTACCTTTAAAGAGAAACAGTTAACGAAAAACGGTGTGAATCACCGAGATCGGATTGATACGGCACAAAAGCATAATCTATCCGAAAGTTTTTGTACGTGAACCCCGCCCCCGCGGAGATGTCGCGACTGTCGTAGCCGGTTTGATACCCTGCCCGGAGGTAGACGATATCCTCGAGCAGGTATTCGGCTCCGACATGAATATGCGAGTCGCCTGATTTGATGTTAACGTAATCAACGACCAAAGTGGTATTGTATTTGGTAGCCCCGGCACCGACGCGGAGAATCAGGGGTAAATCACTTTCCTTTTCAAGGAGCGTGTACGCCGGACCAATATTAGCCACAGAGCCATGAAAAGCAAGAAAATCCGTATGAAAATAGGCGATTCCGAGGCCGAAAGCCGGGCTGGAGCCCTGATATTCATCGATTTTCTGCATGAGCCACCCGGCCGAAATCCCGGCCGATATTTTGGCGTTCAGCGGCAGGGCGGCAAAAGCCTTGACCGACAGGTCATTGACATCAAAGAGATAATCAGGCTCGGCGGTATTACCCAGGCGCCCCTCGAGATCATCGATCCCCGACAGGCGGAAGTGAATTCCCGCTGATACGCTTTTCACCGGAAATATCACCGCCAGGGCATTGGTGGCGCGATCCTGAATAGCGGTGTTGCGAGAAAAGCCGAGGACTCCAGCCTCCATCCGGGTGATTGTTGCCGGATTGTATTCAAGTGTAAACGGATCGGCATCGAACAATGTCGTTGTTTCACCCATAGCAACCTGGCGCGGGCCGGTCAGATTGAGCAGATCAAGCATCCCGGTCTCGCCCGCTACGGCCGGAGATATCAGAAGCAGCAAAATCGTTGTTGTCACAAAGAATTTATTCATCTCATTGCGTCCTAAAACAGGAGATCAAATGATATCAACAGATCATCGCCCTCGCCGACTTTATCAAATAAATAGGCAGCGTCGATCTGGAGAACCATCTTTTTCAAAGTGTGCCGGAGTCCGATACCAAAGGTCGGATCAAAATCATCAAACCCGGCCCGGAGGGTGAGCATTCGCTCGATCGTATATTCGCCACCGAAACGGAACCGGGAAATTTCCGACGTACGGTATTCAAAATCAGCGGCGAACAGATAATTATCGATCCTGGCCAGCGCAATACCGCCCCGTATGTTCAGCGGAAAATCCTCATCGACACTTGAGCCCTGATCGCGGCCATAGTCTTCCCAGAAATCAGTCGTCGTCCAGCGATAGCTGGCTCCGGCGTTTTCCACAACCAACCCGGCCCGGAGACTGGGGAAAAGACTACCGACAGCGGTCTTACTCATATTGAAAATACCCATGATACCAAAGTCCACACCGATTGTATAGGCATCCGCCGATTCAATCGTGTTCTGAACATAAAAAACACGGGCGCCGATAGATAGTTCCGGCAGAAACCGCTTGGCGAAGGTGATCCCGATCAGGTTCTCGCTGTTGGAGATAGTCTGGCCATCGATAATATTCCCCTGATCGTCGCGGGCCTCCAGATCGCCGGTTCCGGCGTGGACCCAGTTGAAGGCGAGCATGGCTTCGCCCTGGGCCGGAAGCCCGACCGATACATGGCCAAGGCGACGTTCGAGTTCCATGATTCGATACGAGAAACCTACCATGTGCTGATCAGTCTGAGCTGCGCCGGCGGCATTATAAAGAAAGCCGATCCCGCCTTCAGCGACAGCGGTAAAAGCGCCGCCCATGGCGGCGGGCCGCCCGCCCAGGGCCAGATTACGGAAATTGGCGGGTTGGCCGCCCTTGCCATCTCCGGCCATCGCGCCAGCCGGCAGGGCCAGAAGCAGGATGATTGTTATCAGTATACGCTTTCTCATCATCATCTCCTGTTTATGGCACTATCGCCAGGCGACCCCACCGTTCTTCGCCGGTAGAGTAACGGACGCGAATATAATAAATCCCGGCGGCGACCATATCACCAACGCCATTGAAACCATCCCAGCTTTCGAAATAGTCGGCCCCCCCCGCCCGGGGCTTGCTGTCGGCCAGGGTGGCGACATGATTCATTGAGAAATCGTAGATTTCCACTGTCACATCGGCGCTGGATTCGACATGATAATGGACCGTCAACCGGCCATCGTTATTGAGGGGTGAATACGGCACCGGGGCGGCGAAAACTTCATCGTCGGAACTGGTGCCGGTGAAATTGCGCTCGATGTCCCAGTCATCACCGGATAACGGCCGTGAAGCCAGCCCCTGCTCAGTACCGATCCAGAGAGTGGTATCGACGATTTCAACCGCGAAAATCTCGGTAGCCGAAATGATCGTATCGCCGGAGGGATCGACGATGGACAGCTTTTCCCAGGTCGTCCAGGGCGGTGCCGCGGCATAAAGACCCTCGGAAGCGGCGACATATGCGATACCATCGTCATCAAAAGCAAAATTCCAGGCACGGATGTTTTCCAGGACGTTAGTCCACGAATCGCCAAAGTCGGTACTGAATGAGACGCCATTGGTTTGCGATCCGGTCGGAAGACGGCGACAGCCGGCCCAGAGCACGGTATCGGAGACATGTTCCTGAAGCGCCAGGGCTACCACCCAGTCACCATGAAGACCGGAATTGGCCGCTGTGCGCGCCACCGCGAGATCGTGACCAAATAAATCGGTATTTGCGGTAATGATTTCCCAATTATTATTGGTGATTCGATAAGCGAATCCGCGCTCACTGCCGCAATACGTACGGCCATTGATGTTTTCGGTCGTTAATATATCGAAGTTGCTGAAGGTTAGACCGGAACTGGGATCCACGATAGCAAAGTTAACCGGCGGGAAAAACGGGTTGCCGTTGGATGACAGGGATAAACCATTGCTGGAAGCAATAATTGTCGTGATCGAGTCGTACACATCTACATCGTAAATCTTGCCGAGGACGACGACATCCGCCGTACCGGTGGAATCGATGAGAATAGCCGACGCCCCCGTATCGCCCGGAAGCGGGCTCTCCCGTTCGACAGCAACCCAGGTAAACGACTTGCCCTCCGGCCTCGAATGACGCACCAGCGAAACAAAGGAACTGGTGGTATCGGTGTTTTCGAACGTGATGATAGTATCGGTGGTAGTATCAATGGTAAATGGCGTCTCGGTAAAAGCAGCGCGGCGCAGTCCGGCTTTGGTGCCGAGGAAGATGCTGTCGGCTGTGGCCGGCAGGGTATCGATGAAGATATCGACGGAATAGACCTGATTGTATGGTGAAGATAAGTCGATATCGGAAGAATCAACGAAGAAGCGTTGCCAACTCTGACCCTTATCATCGGAACGGAACAAGCCGCTGTCGCCGGCGGCAATATAGAGAATACGATGCTGACTGGTATCGAGCACCGAGATCAGGTCAAAGACACCGGCATCGGGTCCGCGTAATGCGCCAAATGGGGTTTCGGTCCAGCTTCTGGCCGAATCGGTTGAGTGGAACAGTCCGGCGCCATCACCGGACGTCTCATCAAAGCAGCCAGCCCAGAGGCGGTCTTCGATGTATTCAAGCTCCTTGACCAGATTGCTGCCGAGACCATTGGTTTCATCCGCCGTAAAATAAGAGGAGAACGTACTGTCGGTGGTCCTGGTGACGCCTCCTTCGTGACAGAGAAACAAAATCGAATCGAGACTGGTAATATCATAGATATTGGCGCCACCAAGTTTGCTGCCCTTGGGAAGATACAGAAACTTCTGCAGGCCGGCGGCACTCCCGGCGTAAACAATTAACGTATCGGCATGCAGGGTATCAATCTGGCAGGAATAATAACGTCCGGTTTCCAGGTCAGCCCATCTGTCGGCATTCCAGTCGGATGAATCAGACGGTGAAAAAAACAGGTGCCGCCAGGTTGTACCATCGTCGTTCGATGCGATAAGCCCGCCGTGGAAATTGGCCGAATAGATTCGGGTGCCATCGCCGGTCAAATCGAAAGAAAGCTGTCCGAAGCGGGCGCCGGACGAATCACTGGGTACCACAGACTCCCAACTCGTACCATAATCATAGGTTATGTTGTATCCGGCACCGAATTGGTACCCGATACCGTTGAATTCCCTGATAAAAGACGATGCCACCCAGAACTGCCCATCGCGGCCAAAAAGCGCTGAGGGTAGGTCCTCATTGAGGCCGGATTCGGCATCGAAGGTGACCCAGGTTAGTCCGAAATCCTCGGAGAGAGCCAGCCCGCCGCCGCTGGCAGCCCACAGGCGGCCTTCATGGAAAACAATATCGACAAAGGAGTTGGACACAAGCCCGGAATCCGGTTCATCGGCCGTAAAATTTTTCCAGGCATTGGCTGTCGGTACGAAGAGAAGGCACAGCAGGAGAGCAAGTAAAGACGTGCAACGCTTTGGCATTGAGACCTTTCTGTTTATTGCACCAATCGCGACCGGCAGTGTTCGGGCAGGTGCCGGGCAGACGGTGTTTTTGTCATCTGGTCACGCGTGATCTATACGCCGAGTTGTTTCCTCCAGAAAGGCAATATCTTACAGCGTTGCAGCCCAGTCAAGAGCTATTTCCCGATCTATAACCGGGCATCCATGAATTCCCGTACGAGGCCGTGGCGCAAGCCGTGCGGGGTAGCCTCTGCCTTGATCAGGCCCGTATACTTATACACGGTCGCCAGCCAATAGGCCCCGGCAAATATTATCTCAGCCCGTTTTTTATCGGCCTGCAATAGTTTACGGCGCACGGCCGCAGTCATTGGCGCCAAACAGCGCATTGACAAGTTTATATCACTGACGGTCAGCGGCCGCGGTGTGTTTAACTCAATAAAATCCGGAAACTTGATCAAAGCCAGAGCGCTGGAAGTGCCTCCGACAAGAAGCGTTTTTGTGGGCAATATAGTCCCGATCCGCTGGAGACCATTTTTGTAGGCCGCCAGATATTTATCGAATTGTCCGAAGCGGGATGTATCGACGGTTGACTCGGTTTTAAATCGTTCGGTCAGGCTGACGGCACCCTCCGGCAATGATACACTCAATTTCCGGCGAGTTCCCTGATATACGACAAACTCGGTCGAACCGCCGCCGAGATCGATTACTCCGGCAGACTGATCAGGCCGAAGTGTGCCGACCGCACCCATGAAGGAAATGCGGGCTTCGTCATCGGGTGAAAGTATCCGAACAACCTGGCCGATTTCATTGCCAAGTTTTTCCGCGATTGCTTTACCATTGCGGGCCTTGCGGAAGGGATTGGTACCGGCGATGAGAACATGGTTGGCCTTGTGCTTCTTGGCATGTCTGACAAGGCGGCGCATGATTTTCAGCAGCGCCGAGAAGCTGTCGTCATCAATGACAGCACTTTTCTTTGAGGCCAGATTTTTGCCGATTCGCGGTGAATGGCGCTCGAAATAGATTTCGTTCAGGCGACCCCTCTTCCGGGCTTCGACGAGGGAATAAAGCACTGAATTGGTACCGATATCAATAGTGGCAAAGAGAGGCATATGAATATAGCAAGCACCCCGCCGCCCGGCGACGGGGTGTCACTTTTTACATGATTAGTTCATGACCTGTTTGAGCTTTTCGGTCAGGACCGGGACAATCTCAAAGAGATCACCAACAATGCCGTAATTGGCAATACTGAAGATCGGCGCATCTTTGTCGCGATTGATAGCGACAATTACCTTTGACGACCGCATGCCAACCAGGTGCTGCACTGCCCCGGAGATACCGATTGCAAAATACAGCTTGGGATTGACTGTTTTACCGGTCTGCCCCACCTGATAGGAGTATTCAATCCAGCCGGCATCGACAATCGCCCGGGTGGCCCCGGCGGCAGCGCCAAGGGTATCGGCCAGGTCCTGAATCAGCTTGAAGTTTTCGGGCCCGCGGATACCGCGTCCGCCCGCGACCACGATATCGGCCTCGGTCAGGCTGACTTTGTCGGCAGCGGCAGCGACATGTTCGGTTACTTCTGCCCGCGCTTCGACCAAAGAATCATCGATCGTTTCGTTAACCACGTCACCGCCGTCGCGGTCGGAGCCCTCGGCGAGCGCCTTGGGGCGGAGAGTCATGAAAAACGGTGTTTCGCGATTGGATGCAATTTTCAGGAAGACATTGCCGCCATAGGTTGGACGCTGCGCGACCAGGGTGTCACCATCCTGCGAAACGCCGGTGCATTCGGAAGCCATTGCACCATCACACATCGCGGCCAGACGGGCAAAAAGAGCTTTGCCGTAGAAGGTCGCGCTGCCGATGACGACGTCAGGCTTTTCGCGATCGATGATATGTTTAGCGACTTTGGCATAGGCTTCGTCGACGAAATGCTGCAAGTTGGCATGGGTGCAGACGAATACTTTTGCCCCTTTGGCCGACAACTGCTGCGCCATATCACCGGCATCGGAAGCCATGAGGATGGTGGCGACATCGGCCCCAACTGTTTGCGCCACGCCGATCGGTTCAAAGCTAATGGCTGAGAGTGAATTATTTTTCTGCTCGGCTATGGTAAGAATCTTCATACTATCTGATCATCCTTTCGCATCATAGTTTCGCTGAACCGCCATGATGATTTCATTGAGGGTGACATTATGTATTCGTGCGGCCGCCCTGCAATCGTCATACTCGGGAAGATATTTGGATGAACCGTCCAAGTCAAATATCTTCACATGGATTTTTCCATATTCTGTCACCACCTCCTCGATTCTTCGGGGCAGAACAGCACGTTGCGACTCCCGATAGCGAATACCGGAGGAAGTAGTTTCAGTAAAAATGATTCTCTGCAGGACCAGGACTTTGTCCTGCAGGCACAATACGGTGAGGACTATGCCGGGCCGGCTTTTTTTCATGAGAACCGGTGTTAAAAATGCCTCAAGAGCACCATTTTCGTAGAGACGATGAAAAAGATGATCGTAGATCTGCGGATTCATGTCATCGATATTTGTTTCAAGGATGGTGACAGTATCGGTTTGAATGCCATTTACGGCCTCCCCGATGACCGCGCGGACCATATTGACGCGATCTTCGAATTGGCGGGATCCGGCGCCATAGCCGACGGTCTTAATTTTCATCTGCGGGCATTTCGTGAATACTGCTGATGCTGCCAACAGGGCGGCTCCGGTCGGTGTTACCGTCTCGCCTTCCCAGTCGACAAATGAAACCGGGATGCCCTCGAGCAAACGGACCGTGGCCGGTCCGGGGAGTGGAATCATGCCATGGGCAGCCGGAATCGTTCCATGACCGAAGTTGAGCGGCGAGCAGTACACGTTGGGCCAGCCCAGATTCTCGAGGAGAAGGAAATACCCGACAATATCGATCAGGGCGTCATCGGCCCCGACCTCATGAAAATGGACTTTTTCCGGCGTGGTGGCATGGACAGCGGCCTCGGCCTCAGCCAGCCGCGTGAATGCATCGGTAGCCATCTGGCCGACTTTTTCCGAAAGATCGGCCCGGGCGATAATGTCTGTGATATGCGATAAATGGCGATGCACGCCATGGTTTGGCAGCGGCATTTTGAATTGCAGGCCGGCGATACCATGATATGAGACGGTTTCAAAGGTCGGTGTCAGATTCGCAAGCCCCAGACGGCCCGGGAGATCGCATATCAACTTTTCATCGGCGCCGGCGTTCACCAACGCCGCCAGGAGCATATCGCCGGCCGCTCCGGAGTAACAGTCGAGAAATAGTATTTTCATGTGGCATGTCTCGCAATCATGGCGGCCGCCATCCCGGCCCCGAAACCATTGTCAATGTTAACAACGACGACACCCGGCGAACAGGAATTCAGCATACCCAGAAGCGCCGCGATGCCATTGAACGATGCGCCATAGCCAATGGATGTCGGGACAGCTATCACCGGACGGTCCACCAGACCACCGATGACAGAAGCTAAAGCGCCTTCCATTCCGGCAGCGACTATTATAGCTTTGGCGTCAGTAAGTTCCTGCTTGACGGCACTGATCCGATGAATGCCGGCGACACCAATATCGAACGCGCGCGCGACGACGCAGCCGGATGCCCAGGCAGTGACGGCGGCCTCTTCAGCCACAGGAATATCCCCGGTGCCGGC
>CAZGLR010000106.1:0-8718 GCA_964526635.1 uncultured Ignavibacteriales bacterium
ACTGGGGACACACGGATTTTCAGTCCGTTGCTCTACCAACTGAGCTAGGGCGCCAGGGCAAATTTGAAATCGCAATAAACACAAATTGGCGGATTTGTCAATGCCAAAAAACTGCAATCACCCGTCATTTTTCGGCCTGCATGCGGGCGTGACGGCCCAGCATGGCCGCCCCGATAAACCCGGCGGCATTGCCCAGTCGGGCAGGTACGACCCGCAGCGATTCGGTTGCGATTTCCAGCGCGTTTTCACGCAATGACCTGTTGACTATATCGACAAACAGCGAGCCGCCTTCAACCACCCCCCCGCCTAAAATGACCATTTCCGGATTCACGACATCGACCAGCCCGGCCAGTGCCCGCCCCAGCATCTCCCCGGTTTCCTCCAGCACTTCCGGTCCGATAGTATCATTACGCCGGATAGCGGTAAACAATTTCCGAATCGTGAGCCGTTCCGGATCAGTCCCGATCAAAGACTCGTACAGCGGCGGGATGTTATCTTCCAGCCGCTTGCGTACTTCGGCAAGAATCGCCCGCGAGGACACCAGCGATTCCAGGGCGACAGTTTTTCCCCGATGCCTCACCGGTATCTGTCCGATTTCCCCGGCCGCAGAGCCGGATCCGCGATACAGGCGGCCATCGATAATCATTCCGCCGCCGATGCCGGTCCCGATCGTCAGGCAAAGGATGCTCTGGACTCCCTGCCCGGAGCCGAACTCGAATTCGGCCAGGGCGGCGCAATTGGCATCGTTTTCGATATAAATGGGAATATTAAGTCGATCCCGCAGTTTATCACGAAGCGGAAAATCCACCCAGCCGGGAATATTCGGGCACGCTCCGATGACCATACCGCGTTTAATATCAACTGTTCCCGGCGTCCCGACCCCGAGATCTTCGACCATCGCCTCGCGGTTATCGGCCTCGATCAGCAGCATCTCGCCGCAGCGGGCGATGGCCGCAAAGAGCTTTTCGGCATCGCCGTTATTCGGCGTTGGGAGTTTATTTTTATATACCGGTCGGCCCTGATCATCGACCAAACCATACTTGATATTGGTCGCCCCCAGATCTATGCCGGCAAATAAGTGTATATCCATAACAGGCTGACTATCTGCGTTTCTTTCCCGATGTCTGCTTTGCGGATCGTTTCGCAGAGCTTGAAACAGCCACCGCACGCTTTCTCATATATTGTAAGACAACGCTTAAACCGAACAAGGCCAGAAATGCGACAATCAGAATTGTACGCAAAGCCTCGACCGTCATCGTGTCACTCTGGACAAACACAATTAAATAGGTCGCGATGGTCTGAATCACGATAGCGCCGATCCAGAACAGCCACCAGCGGCCGCGATCGAACCCATAGCCGATAAACGCCCCCAGTGCCGTCTGGAAGAGCATTGTGGCTAATCGTTCGACAAAAATCGCACTGGTTAATGTCTTGGCCTGAAACATTGGACCGGCAACATAGGCTGCCTCGACAAATCCAAACCCGCACCCGACAATCGCACCCACGCCCAGAAGCGCGATGCGTTTATCGCGAAACAGCATCGTGCCCAGGGCAATCGGCAGTAATTTCAATGTCTGTTGAACGATTCCCGTGACGGCCGCCGGCACCAAACTGAGACCATAAATTGATTGCCCCGACTGCATGGCGGGCAGAATGGTGTTCTGTACGAAGGAACGCTGCATCGGTACCTGGGTGATGAAAACGATCAGATACACGATTCCCCCAAGCACAAACATCCAATAGGTACTCGCGCGGCCAAAATGGCTCGGGCCATAGATAAGGATGATAATAATCGAGATGATCAGCAGGAGGCCATAGAATGGTATCCGTTCGATATGATCGGCAAACGTTGTCGCCGCCTGTGTTTGCTGTCGGCGACGGCCCTCGAAAATATCACGTTTTCGTTCAGCGATAATGTTGCGGTCTTCATCGATGAACTTGACCAGTTGATGCTTTTGGTCAATAAAGATTTTTTGATTGCCCGGCGAGACCATATCCACCTGCCAGACCGAATCGGCAAAGGGACCATATCGAACCGCGGTTTTGCCGGCAACGAGAAATTCATATGTCGCACTATACATGCGTGTCGGTGAGAAGACCGGGACCGTAATACGTTCGCCGGGTTTCAGCTCTTTGTCGGCCAGCATCAACTCCAGATGATGCAGCATGTGGTCTTCGGCGACAAACGATTTGGGGGCGGCATCACGATTCAGCGTCTGCCGGGCATCACCGGACCACTTCCCGACAACGATGCTTTCTTTCTGTTCGAAACGGGCATCGAGTGTCATGCGCCGTTCGCCCAAAGTGACGTCATAGTCGGCTTCCCGGAAGAACCCGTCACCATGTAGGGTCATCTGCCCGATAATGGCTATATCATCGGCGGTGCCGCTATTGGAGAAATCAAGATCGAGGTCTTCTGTAAAGATCAGTCGGCCGCCGTCGCCCGAACTCACGCGCGCGAGCCGTGCTTTGAGCGTCCCCAGAGGTATGCTGTCGTTGATAACGAAGACAAATTGCCGCACTTCATCTTTGGGCCAATGCGCCTCGATAGACGTCACCGGTGGCAGGCTCTGTGCCACCGTGTGGGAAAACAGCAACAGGAGGCAAATGACTACAAACATGATACTGTCTTTGTTTCGCACAGACATCAATTCATTCCTGCCAGAAAACCAGATGAAATTATTATGAAAGCCCGGATTGTCACCGGGCTTTTTATATTTATGAGTTCTTTAACCCTGCATACGAAGTCGTTTATACAACGTCAGGCCGGAGGCAACCACAATAATCTTCACGATAGCGCCGGGAATAAACGGATACAATCCGGTCGCAGGCACCATGTGGAGCGGCACAAACAATGACAAAACCGCCAGTCCACAGGCAAAGATTACCATAGTCCCGAGTGCCAGCACACCGATCAGTTTCCAGTATGTCATCGCCGCCACACGTGAGGAAAACACCCCGACCAGCCAGGCGCCGGCAATAAATCCGGCCAAGTAACCGCCGGTCGGTCCGATAATACGGGCCAGTCCGGCTGCGCCACCGGCAAACACCGGCAATCCCAGTGCGCCCTGCATCAGATAGGTCATTACTGTTGCAACACCCCATGCCGGCCCCATAAAAAGTCCGCAGGCCAACACGACTATAGTCTGGGCAGTAATCGGTACCGGCGAAAACGGCAACGGAACTTGAATATATGATGATGCGATCAAGAGGATATTGAACGTCAACACCAGCATCAATTGACGTTTCAATGACAAACCATCAATCAGGTATCCGGCTGAATATGGTGCAGTCAATACCGGCATTACGCCTCCTATGCGTTTTCTGCAACCGCCTTTAGAATATCTCGGGCAATCACAATTCTCTGGACTTCGGAGGTTCCCTCACCGATTTCACAGAGTTTCACATCACGATACATCCGTTCCGCCGGAAACGGCCCGGTGTAGTAACCGATATCCCCGAGGATTTCGATCGCGGCATAACATACGCGATTGCCAACTTCAGAAGCAAATAATTTTGCCATGGCTGATTCTTTGGAGAACCTGACGCCGGCGTCCTTCATCCGCGAGGCGCCATAGACCATATATCGGGCCGCTTCGATCTGTGTTGCCATGTCAGCCAGGCGGAATTGTATGTCCTGGTCGGCAGGCCCGACGGGCTTGCCGTTTTTGGCGACTGTCCCGGCATATTTAAGGGCACATTCATAGGCCCCCTGGGCCAGGCCGAGAGCCATCGCTCCAATCGAAACACGGCCGCCATCGAGCGTAATCATAAACTGCCTGAATCCCTCGCCCGGCTTGCCGAGGATACAATCTTTGGGAATCTTCAAATCGGTGAAATGCAGAAAGGCCGTGTCGCTGCCGCGCAGGCCCATTTTGTTTTCCTTTTTACCGATATCGAAACCTTCCCATTCACGCTCGAGGATAAATGATGATATCCCTTTGACGCCCGGTTCATCTGTCGTGCGGGCCGTGACTACCGATGCAAACGCCTTCGTGGCTGACGTGATCCAGCTTTTGGTGCCATTGAGTTCCCAGTGGTCGCCCTTGTCTTCGGCCCGCGAACGGGTCGCACCGGCATCGGAACCAGCGTCCGGTTCGGACAAACCGAACGCAATCAACTCGCCGCTGGTACCGCGCGGAAGATATTTCTTCCGCTGTTCTTCGGTACCGAATTTATAAATAGGGAATGTTCCGAGACTGTTGTGCGCAGCGATCATGATGCCAGTCGATCCGCACACCCGCGAGAGCTCCTCCACCGCAATCGAGTACTTGACCGTATCGACCGGGTGGCCGCCATAGTCCTCGGGAACAACCATGCCGGTCAGCCCCATATCGGCCAGCGGCCGGAGATGTTCGTCGGGGAAACGCTGCTCCAAATCAAGCTCGACAGCTTTGGGGGCAATTTGTGCATCAGCAAACGCTCGGATTTTTTCCCGGAAATCCAGATATTCTTTTTCCAGAAGCAAGATTAATCCCTCAGAATTTGACGTGAAATGACCATCTTTTGTGCCTCGGTGGTGCCCTCGTAAATTTCGGTCACGCGGGCATCCCGGAAATACCGCTCGACCGCATACTCTTTGATATAGCCATAGCCGCCGTGAATCTGCACCGCTTCATTGCAGATTTCATTGCAGGCACGCGAACAAAAGAGTTTGGCCATCGATGCCTGCATCGCGACATTCTCGCCGGCATCTTTCAATGTTGCCGCCCGGAAGGCCAGCAGATGCCCGGCATCGAGCTTGGTGGCCATATCGGCCAGCTTGAACTGGGTGGCCTGGAACGCCGCCAACGGCTGCCCGAACTGCTTACGTTCTTTGGAATATTTGACAGCTTCTTCGTAGGCCGAACGGGCAATCCCCAGTGCCTGAAATGATACCCCGATGCGACCGTTGTTGAGCAAAATCACAGCCGTCTTGAATCCGCGATTCTCCTCGCCGATCATATTCCCGGCCGGAACCTTGACATCGGCAAATGATATCTCCCGGGTATCCGATGCCTTGAGACCCATCTTCCTTTCCGGTTTACCAATACTGATACCCGGCGTGTCAGCCGGTATGGCAAAACACGAGATGCCCTTGGGTCCCTTTTCCGGGTCGGTCAGGGCGAAGACAACGAACAGGCCGGCAAAGCCGCCATTGGTCACGTAGGATTTGGTGCCATTGATGATGTAATGATCACCATCCCTGACCGCCTGCGTTGAAATCGACCCGGCGTCGGTGCCGGCATTCGGTTCGGTCAGGCAGTAGGCGCCAATAGTTTTACCACTGGCCATATCGGGCAAAAATCTCTTTTTGATTTCGTCGGAACCAAACTGGTAAATCGCCTCGCAGCACAACGAGTTGTGCACCGACAGGGTGATCATCAAACCGGCACAGGCCGAGGCGATTTCTTCCATCGCACAGTTGTAGGTGACAGTCGTCAATTCCAGGCCGCCGTATTCTTCCGGCAGCATCATGCCGAAATAACCCAGTTCTGCCAGTTCATCCAGAACATCCTGCGGGACCTCGCCCTTTTCATCCCATTCCTCAGCATGTGGAAAAATCCGCTTCCTGGCAAAATCCATCGCCGTTTCCTGAATCATGAGATCGTCTTCAGATAATGTAAAATCCATCAGGTATACTCCTTACTTCTCATAGGAATAAAAGCCACGGCCCGACTTGCGGCCAATATATCCCGCCTGAACCATCTTCTTCAGAAGCGGGCACGGCCGGTATTTCGGATCACCGAGACCGGCATGCAGTACTTCGAGAATATCCAGACAGATATCCAGCCCGATAAAATCGGCCAATGTCAAGGGTCCCATAGGATGTGCCATGCCCAGCTTCATGACTTCGTCAATCGCTTCAACAGTGCCGACACCCTCCATCAAAGCAAAGACCGCTTCATTGATCATGGGCATGAGTATACGGTTGGCGATGAAGCCGGGGAAATCGTTGACTTCCACCGGTACTTTGCCGTTTTTCTTCGACAATTCTTCTATGGTGTGATACGTTTCATCGGAGGTGGCGATACCGCGGATCAACTCGATCAGCTTCATCATCGGTACCGGATTCATAAAGTGCATCCCGATCACTTTGTCCGGCCGCCGGGTAACGCCGGCGAGCTGGGTAATCGGCAATGATGATGTATTCGAGGCCAGGATAGTCCCGGGTGCGCATATATCATCGAGCTTCTTGAAGATTTCCACTTTTGTGTTCAGATGCTCAAAAACAGCCTCAACGACAAGGTGTGAATCCCTGGCGATATTTATGTCGAGACCGGCATTGATATTGCCAAGAGCTTTGATCTTGTCGTCTTCGGATATCTTCTCTTTCTTAACCATGCGGCTGAGGTTTTTATCGATAGTGCCCATGGCGCGATCGAGATATTCCTGCTTGGTTTCGACCAGGTTGACTTTGTAGCCATGTTGGGCAAAATGATGTGCAATGCCATTGCCCATCGTCCCCCCGCCGATAACAGTAATATTTTTAATGTCGTCTGCGTTCATTGATGATGTTCCTCCCAGAACCTTTTCTTAATGTCGTTACACGAGTTCTATGGCCATCGCTACGGCATGACCGCCACCAAGACAAAGTGTGGCCAGACCCTTTTTGCCGCCGCGATCTTTCAGGGCGTAAATAAGCGTCGTCAATATGCGCGCCCCGGAGGCTCCGATCGGATGACCCAACGCCACCGCGCCGCCATGGACATTGACCTTATCCCAGTCCCAGCCGAGTTCTTTGCCGTCGGCCAGACATTGTGCTGAAAACGCTTCATTGGCTTCGATTAAATCAAAATGATTAATATCGACACCCATCTTGCCGGTCAGTTTGTTGCAGGCATGAATCGGGGCGTAGAATATAAATTTCGGATCAATCCCGGCCGTGGTGTAATCAACCACTTTAGCCAATGGCGTCAAGTTATTCTCTTTCATAAACTTCCCAGACACAACCACGATCGCGGAGCTGCCGTCGTTGAGGCCCGGAGCATTACCGGCCGTCACCGTGCCTTCTTTCTGGAAGGCTGGACGCAGCTTAGCCAGAGCTTCGAGGGAGATACCGGCGCGGGGAGATTCGTCTTTCTTGAAAACCAGCGGATCACCCTTGCGCTGCTGGATTTCTACCGGGAAAATCTCGGCATCGAACTTGCCGTTTTCCTGCGCAGCCAGAGCTTTCTTGTGTGAGTTGAAGGCATACTCATCCTGCTGTTCGCGGGTAAGACCGGATTTTTCAGCGGTCAGTTCGGCAGCACTGCCCATATGCCAGTTCTGGAATGAACACCAGAGGCCATCGAGAATCATCGCATCCTGCAGTTTTCGGTCCCCAAATTTAAAGCCCTGTTTGGCGCCATGGAGTACATAGGGCGTCCCGGACATCGACTCCATACCACCGGCCACAATACAATCGGCATCGCCCAGTTTGATCGCCTGAGTGGCCAGCATGACAGCTTTGAGCCCGGAGCCGCAGACCTTGTTGATTGTCAGCGCCCCGGCTTCCGGCGGGATACCACCGGCGATGGCTGCCTGACGCGCGGGCGCCTGTCCGACACCAGCCTGAACTACCTGGCCCATAATCACTTCATCGACTTTTTCCGGCGCCACTCCAGCGCGCTTGACAGCTTCTTTTATTGCCATACCACCCAGTTGAGTGGCTGTAAAACTGGATAATCCACCCAGAAAAGTCCCGATCGCACTGCGGCAGGCCGAGACTATATATACATCTTGTAAATCCGCCATTGGATCCTCCGAGGATTGTGAAATGCTTAACATAAAATAAGATCGTAAAATACCACCATTCATGGACTAATGCAAGCACTTCTGAACCATAATATGACAGTATTGCCCATTATCGACATTACTATCGGAACGAATTGCGTCCTGCATGGTTACAGGACATAAATGCCGAATATCGGACAGTATGACCGGCCCGGACAGCCCGCACGCTTGCCTATGGGGGATTGATGTGATTGTCCGCCAGACCGACAACGCTTATCATCTGATTACCCAGATTGAACACGCCAGCCTGTGCGCCGAAATCGGTTCATACTGGGGTAACAAAGGGTTCTTCTACCCCGAACCGCTCAAATCGGTCATGTATGCAATCGAGCATCACGACGATGGCTGGGCCAGATACGATGCTATCCCCCGCCTGAAAACCGACACCCGGCAAATTGTCCATTTTAGATCCATCCCGCTCGATGATCACATCGAGCTGTACTGGCAGGGGGTGCAGGCGGTTGCCGACGATGATCCCTATGCCGGGCTTTTGGTCAATCGCCATGCCAAAAATCTCTACATGATGAAGCTCCGCAGCAAGAGAAGTCTCGATCTCAGCGACGCCTCCGGCGATTACCGTGCGCGGGTGCTGGGAATTATCCAGCAGCTTGATGCGCATTTCAATGATTTGCGCAACTCGCAGTTGAAATCCGGAATACCGCTGGAGTATTTCAAGGATAAGCACATTAATGCCAACTATGCCCTGATGGCGTTTCTCGACGCTCTGTCGCTGTATCTTTGCGAGGGTATCAGCGAGACGAAAACCATCGTGGATGCTCCATTGGGTTACGATGGTGCCCGAACATCAATAACTGTCAAACCAATCAAGGGTGAGCATAATAAGGTATCTTTATCGCCATGGCCCTTTGGTGCTGATAAGTTTGATGTTTCATTATGGTATACATCAATCGGTCCCTCCGCCACCAAATCGGATGAGGCGTTGCAAAGAGCGGTAAATCAGGC
>CAZGLR010000106.1:8818-11544 GCA_964526635.1 uncultured Ignavibacteriales bacterium
TCGGTCCCTCCGCCACCAAATCGGATGAGGCGTTGCAAAGAGCGGTAAATCAGGCCAAGATGCAAAAAGAGATGATTGTGTTGCAGAAATAGTTTGCAGTCGGGTGCCCCACCGCTTGCTGTGGGAAACGGTACCACACCAGAATGGTGTGGCAAGTTAAAAATGCAGAGCACGTCGCACCCTCCGGGTGCGGTACCGGGTAGTCCTGCAATTGGGTGCCCCACAGCTTGCTGTGGGGAAATTATCGGCGGGCACCCGCCGAGAGCGGGCGGGCAACCCTCTCATTTACTACTCCCCCAGCTCCAATTCGATTATCGGATGCTCGGTATCCACCTGGGCGCCCTCGGCGAAATTGACTGCCGACACTATCCCGGCCGCTTTGGCAATCACAACATTCTCCATCTTCATCGCCTCAACAATCACCAACTGCTGCCTCTCGGCGACCTCATCGCCCTCGACGACCATCAACTTCACAATCTTACCCGGCATGGGTGCGAAGACTTTCGAGGGATCGGCCGAATCGCCGCCCTCGCCGCCAGGCAGGGCGGTATCCTGTGACGGCTGCGCGAACTCATATACAACGCCATCGATATCCACAAACGTCTTTTCACCGGCGACAACCGCACACACCTCACGCCGCGAATTACCCTTCACAATAAACAAACGTCCATCTGATCGCCGTTCGATTTCTATCGTTGCAGCACTATCGGCAAACGTAATCAGGCGATTATCCTTCACATCAACACTGTGCGTCGCGCCCTTGTACAGAAACTCGAAATTCATGCTGTCTTCTCTCCCATCCGCCAGTTGCCGAGTGTCAGCCAGGGATTGTAATCGACTCTGGCGCCACTGCTGCCGCCGATAATTTTCGGTTTGCCGTTGGCATTTGCAATTGCCGCCGCAGCCAGGGCTGCCGGGAGATTGGCCTCGGCGCCCTCGTCCCAGTCGGCGAAATACCGCGGGATGAAATTGGTATAGGTCTCGCCCGATGCAAACTTTTCATGCGCGATAATATCGGCCAGGTATTTGATCGAATGTCGCAGGCCCAGAATCTTGTACTCCTCCAGCGCTTTGATCACCCGGGCGCGGGCGATATCGCGATCGGGACCCCAGGCAATCAACTTGGCCATGATCGGATCATAGTCGACAGTCACCGTGGTACCCCGCGTGACTCCTGAATCGACACGGATTCCGGGACCGGTTGGTTCGCGGTAATAATGCAGCGTACCGATCGACGGCATGAAATTATTGGCGGCATCTTCGGCATAGATACGGACTTCAATCGCATGCCCGCGCTGTTCGGCATTGAGGCAGGCCTGCGACATCGGATATCCCGATGCAATTCGAATCTGCTCGGCCACCAGGTCGACCCCGGCCACTTCCTCGGTTACCGGGTGCTCCACCTGAATACGTGTATTCATTTCAAGGAAATAGAAGCCGCCGCTTTTATCGAGTAGAAATTCGACCGTACCGGCATTGATATAATTGGCTGCTTTGGTAACGGCCACCGCCGCTTCACCCATCTTCTTTCTGATTTCGGGAGTAACTGCCACCGATGGTGTCTCTTCGATAATTTTCTGATGCCGCCGTTGAATCGAACATTCGCGTTCGAAGAGGTGAATCGTGTTGCCGTGGGTATCGGCCAGCACCTGGAATTCGATATGGCGCGGATCGACGATGTATTTTTCGAGATACACCGTCTCATCACCGAAAGCGTTTTTCGCCTCACGGCGCGCGCCCTCGACCGCGCCTTCGAGTTCTTCCGGTTGATTGACAACGCGCATACCTTTGCCGCCGCCACCGGCTGCGGCCTTGATCAGGACCGGATACCCGGCCTGCTCGGCGACCTTTCTAAATTCTTCTATGGCCCCGCCGGCGCCCTCCATACCGGGAATCAGCGGCACCCCGGCGTTGAGCATCTTTTGCCGTGATTCAACCTTGTTGCCCATCAGGCGAATTGCATCCGGCGACGGCCCGATAAACACGATCCCATTGTCGTGGCACGCCTGCGCCAGCTTCGGGTTTTCCGCCAAAAACCCATAGCCCGGATGAATCGCATCAGCCCCGGCTTTCTTTGCCACATCAATAATCTTGTCGATATTCAGATACGACTCAAGCGGGGGCGGCGGACCGATCTCATAACGTTCATCGCCCATCAGGGTGTGGACAGCATCTTTGTCAGCCGTCGAATACACTGAGACAGTCGGTATTCCCAGAGTACGGCACGCCCGCAATACGCGAACCGCGATCTCGCCGCGATTGGCGACCAGTATTTTCTTCAATAATTCCGGCATAGTTATTCTATAACCCAGTTTGGTTTGCGTTTATTGAGAAAGGCATCCATCCCCTCCTGGCCCTCGTCGGACTTGCGCAGGGAGGCAATCATTTCGGCGGTATACGGCTTAAACTCATCCGGCCCCATCAATGGCACATTGGTGATTAACTCCTTGGCCATTTTGATGGCATTCGGCCCCGATGATAATATCGTCCTGACCAGTTTCTCGACTTCACCGTCGAATTGATCATCTCCATACCAGCGATTAACCAGTCCGATGCGATACGCTTCTTTGGCCGGGAGTCGTTCGCCGGAAATGAAAAATTCACGGGCCTTGCCCTCGCCGATTTTGCGAATCACATATGGTCCGATGCAGGCCGGTACCACCCCGATCTTGACTTCGGAGAAGCTGAATTTGGCCGACTCGGCGGCAACAGCGATATCGCATACC
>CAZGLR010000107.1:0-11426 GCA_964526635.1 uncultured Ignavibacteriales bacterium
TGAAATGGGGTCTGGTCTTTACCCTCTCGGGGCTGGGGTGGATTATTGCCCAGATATTGCCCTACAGCCTGCGCGAAGATATGATCCTCGGCATCCTGCTGATCTCCGCAGGTATTGGTTTGGTAACCTACTATTTTATCGCCAATATCGCCAAGAGGCGGGCCGAGCAGCGGGGCGAAGGACAACAGCCGATGTCATAAAACCCGGCGTCAACATACCGCAATCACCTTTACCCGATGATTTCATACCGGTCATCGGGTATTTTTTTGCTTGAAATGTTTGCCTGACCAATGTTGTCTGATTATATTCCCTGCCTGAAAAGGTATCATGATATTGGGGGAATGCTTCAGTTTGTTTCAAGCCAGCGCCGGTCCGGCAGTATTCGACGAAATCCTTGTGCGACAACAAAAAAACAAATTGATGGTGAGAGATATCCGTATTATCGGTAATATTTCCTGCGACGGGGGATTTCGACGGTGAACAATCCGGCAGAATGCCGGTTATGGATCATATTATGCGCTTCTTGAATAATAACAGCAAAGCGGCGGCGGCTGCCGGTGAGAGAGCACAATCGAGAGCAGCCGATCTGGCCTTAACCGCCCGCCTGAAATATTTTTTCCAGTTAACCAAACCATCGATCATGCTGCTAATCCTCGTGACCGGGGCCACCGCGCTGATTCTTGAAGGCAGTTTTATTGTTCAGCCGGATAAGTTCCTCCTGTTTATGCTGGGGCTTTATCTGACCGGTGGCGCGGCCAATGCGCTCAATCAGTATTTTGAACGAGATATCGACAGTCGCATGACGCGCACCAGCCATCGGCGACCACTGCCGACCGGCCGTCTGACGCCCACGAGCGCTCTGGTATTTTCTCTGTCGATTGGTGTGGCCGGTATCGTGCTGTTTGCCTTCGTCTTCAACTGGCTGACCGCGGCCCTGGCATTGGGGACGATCCTTTTCTACAGCCTGTTTTATACTCTTGTCCTGAAGCCGACAACACCGCAAAATATCGTTATTGGTGGTATTGCCGGCGCTATGGCCCCGGTGGGGGCGTGGACAGCGGCCACGGGTGCGACCGCCCTGACGCCGTGGATTTTGTTTCTGATTGTCCTGCTCTGGACACCGCCGCATTTCTGGGCGCTGGCCATTTGTTTCCGCGATGATTATAAAAAATCGGGCCTGCCCATGCTGCCGGTCGTCAAGGGAACCAGTCGGACGTTGTTTGAAATCATGATGTACACTATGATCCTGGTGCCGCTTTCGCTGACCTATACGATTTTCGCTACGGGCGGATGGTTTTATCTGGTCACGGCGACTATTCTGGGGGTACTTTTTTTCCAGCGGGTTTATATTGCGGTCCGTGAAAAGACACATCCGGCCATATGGCGCGTGTTTGGATTCTCGATTTTGTATCTGTTTGGATTGTTTTTGTCGATGATTGTTGACAAATATGTTGCAGTCTTGTAGTTAGCCTGTCAAGGATGGGATTAAAGGGCACGAAGATAGTCGATTTTTCGCTTTGTTTCCGGCGCTGAATCTATATATTGGCGCAATTACGCTCTCTGGGAGGGGTAAAACAAGAGAGGTAACCGACAGCAGGATGAGCATTCGTGGCACAAATATTTCCTGAATGGTCTAATAAATTTCCGGCCCTCACGGTCGCCGGGGCAATCCTGGCGCTCTTTGTTGTGGTCTGGTTTTTCTGGTATTATGGTTCCCCGGTGTATCTTGAGGTTGGGTATCGCCCCGATCAGCCGGTGCCATACAGCCATAAATTGCATGTCGGCGAACTTGGTCTGGATTGCCGCTATTGCCATTCAACTGTGGAAAATTCGGCTCACGCCAACGTTCCTCCGACCCAGACCTGCATGAATTGCCATACCCTGATTCTGACCGAAAGCGAGAAGCTGCTCCCGGTGCGGGAAAGCTGGGCGACCGGTCAGCCGATACCGTGGGTGCGAGTGCATAACCTTCCTGATTATGCCTATTTTAATCATGCCGCGCATCTCAATGCCGGCATCGGCTGTGCCAGTTGTCATGGGCGGGTCGATCAAATGGAAAAAGTCATGCAGGTGGAAGAGTTGTCGATGGGCTGGTGCCTGGATTGCCATCGCAACCCGGAAGACCATATTCGTCCCCGCGACGAATTGACCAACATGGGCTGGATGCCGCCGAAAGATCAGGCCGAATTCGCTCGCCGCGTAATTGAAGAGAAGCAAATCAGTCCACCGGAAGATTGTTCGGGATGTCATCGATGATGGAAAAATTACCACAGTCCTCGGGAAAAGCCTATTGGCGCAGCCTTGAAGAACTGGCTGAGTCGCCGGAGTTTACTCGTTTTCTCGAAGCGGAGTTTCCCTCGGTTGCTGATGAGGCAAAGGGTGGAAATGTTTCCCGCCGCCGTTTTCTGGGACTGATGGGAGCGTCGATGGCTCTGGCCGGTCTGGCCGGATGCCGCCGTCCGGTGGAAAAGATTATTCCCTACGTGGCTCAGCCGGAAGAAGTGATTCCCGGCGTGGCCTCCTATTATGCCACGACGATGCCATGGGGTCTTTCGCCTTTGGGACTGCTGATCGAAAGTCACGAGGGGCGCCCAACCAAAATTGAGGGCAATCCCCAGCATCCTGCCACCCGCGGTAAATCGAGTGCCTTCGCCCAGTCTGAGCTTCTTGCCCTGTATGATCCCGATCGTTCCCGGCAGGTGCTCAACAATGGCGCCGAATCGAGCTGGGCTGATTTCGTCTCCTTCTGGCGAGACCGGTTTGCTTCGTTTGTCGAAAACGATGGTCGCGGTCTGGCGGTGCTGACTGAACCGTTTTCATCACCGACACTGGCGCGGCTGCGCGATGATTTCATAAAGGAATTCCCCCGGGCGCACTTTGTGGCGCTTGATCCTATCAGCGACGATGGCGCTGTTGCCGGCGGACGGTTTTTATCCGGTAACAACAATATCCTCTATCCGGAATATCGTTACGATACCGCCAAGGTTATTCTGGCCCTCGATGCCGACCTGTTTGTGACCGAAACCGATGCTATCGCCAATGCGCGCCGTTTTGCCGACGGACGCCGTATTACCGACGACCACGACAGCATGAGTCGCTTCTATGTGGTTGAGCCTGATTTCACCACCGCCGGCGGGATGGCTGATCATCGCCTGCGGGTCAATCGCGGCATGATCGGAGCGTTTGTCGCCGCCCTCGGCTGGAAACTGAATCAACTCGGCGCCGATATACCGGGCTTCGATTTCCAAAGCGATCCCAATCAGGAATATGGCTTTGACGAGAAATGGCTCTCGGTGGCTGCTCGTGATCTGATGGATCACAGGGGATCATCGCTTCTGGTAGTCGGGCGCAGCCAGGGCGATATAGTGCATCAGATGGTCGCGCAGATCAATGCCGGATTGAACAATATCGGCAAGACAGTAGTGTATCGCCGCCTTCCCGATGCCCAGGTATCAGATCGAACTGCGATGATGCAACTGGTCAGCGATATGAATCAGGGCAATGTGGAAACCCTGGTGATTATCGGCGGTAACCCGGTGTATTCGTCCTCAGGCGAATACGGCTTCGGCGAGGCTATGAAGAAAGTCCCCACGACAGTTCATCTGTCGTCCTATGTGGATGAAACATCCGCCGTGGTCACCTGGCATATACCGCGCGCCCATTTCCTGGAACACTGGGGTGATGCCCGTGCTGTCGATGGCAGCCGCAGTATCGTGCAACCGTTGATTGCGCCATTGTTTAACGGCAAGAGCGATGTCGAAGTGCTTGATATCCTCTCCCACGGCCGTGATCGTCGGGGATATGAAATTATCCGGGAAACATGGCAGACGATGTTACCGTCGGACAGCTTTGAGAAGGAATGGCGCACAATCGTTCATGATGGCATCAAGAGTAACGACAGTCCTGATCCGGTCAGATTATCCGTCCGCCGGGAAGCATCATTTACAAGGCCACAGGTCCGTAAGCCGGAGAACAATCAAGTAGAAGTTTGCTTTGTGCCATCGCATGCCACATACGACGGCCGCTATGCCAATATTGGCTGGATGCAGGAATTGCCGCATCCGGTCAGCAAACTGACCTGGGACAGCGCGGCATGTATGAGCAATCTCACCGCCAAAAAGCTCGGTATCTCAAATGGTGATTTAGTCAGCCTTGATCTCGGCGGCAAAAACGTCGAATTGCCTGCCTGGATTGTCCCCGGAATTGCGGAGAACAGTTTGATTGTGCCATTGGGGTACGGCCGCACACGAGCCGGGCATGTCGGCGATGCGGTAGGTGTTGATCTGTATCCCTATCGCAAAGGCGATGCGCTCAATGTTCTCATGAATGTCAGCGTTGTGAAGACTGGGCAGACGTATCCGCTGGCCTCGACTCAGGATCATGGCGCCATGGAAGGCCGAGCGATTGTCCGCGAAGCCCCGCTGGATTACTATAAGGAGCATCCGGATTTTGCCCGCAGGATGGTTGAGCATCCGGAGTTGAAAAGCATCTATGGCGAGTACGATTATTCAAAGGGCTATCAGTGGGGGATGGCTATTGACCTGACCTCATGTGTCGGATGTAATGCGTGTACTATCGCGTGCCAGAGCGAAAACAACATCCCGGTGGTCGGCAAGGATCGGGTGATGAATGGTCGCGAGATGCACTGGATACGGCTCGATCGGTATTATACCGGTGACAGCGAAAATCCTGAGATGGTCTTTCAGCCGTTGACCTGTCAGCACTGCGAAACAGCGCCATGTGAAGCGGTCTGTCCGGTGGCCGCGACCGTGCATGATAACGAGGGCCTGAATGTGATGGCCTATAACCGCTGTATCGGAACGCGGTATTGTTCGAACAACTGCCCTTACAAGGTGCGGCGCTTCAACTTCTTCAATTACAACAAGAACATCCCGGAAGTGGTGCAGATGGCCAAGAACCCCGATGTCACTGTTCGTTTCCGCGGGGTTATGGAAAAATGTACGTTCTGTACGCAGCGAATCAACAAGGCCAAGATCACCGCCAAGCTGGAAGACCGGACAGTTACCGACAAGGATTTACAGACAGCCTGCCAGCAGGCTTGTCCGGCGGATGCGATCAAATTCGGCAATATCAATGACCCGGAGAGTGCCGTTGCCAAAGCACGGAAATCGCATCGCGCCTATGAGCTCCTGGCTGAATTCAATACCCGGCCGCGCAATTCATTTCTGGCCCGAATCCGTAATCCGCATCCCGATCTGGCGGAACCATTTGAACTGAAAATACATGATGATCACAGCAAGAAAGACACTGAGTCCGGAGAATCGCATCATTAAGGTAACAGGATAAATCGTGGCGAACGCAGTAACAAAAGAGGCTTTACACACCGAAGAGCCGCTGGTTGAGGGTAACCCGAGTTTTTCGGATGTTACCGAGAAGATCAGCCATCTGGCCGAACGCAAGATTTCATTGTGGTGGTATCCTGCATTCGGTGTTTCTTCCCTGCTGGCGCTGGTAATGTTTGCGTCGATCGGCTACCTGGTCTGGGAAGGTATCGGTATCTGGGGTGTCAACAACCCGGTTGGCTGGGGTTGGGCTATTGTTAATTTCGTCTTCTGGGTCGGTATCGGGCATGCCGGGACGCTGATCTCAGCCATTCTGTTTTTGCTGCGGCAAAAATGGCGGACCTCGATCAACCGTTTTGCCGAAGCGATGACACTTTTCGCGGTGACTTGCGCGTTGATTTTCCCCGGCATTCATGTCGGTCGCATCTGGGTGGCGTATTTCATGTTCCCGCTGCCTAATTCGATGCATATCTGGCCAAATTTCCGCAGCCCGTTGCTGTGGGACGTTTTTGCAGTCGGCACATATTTCACAGCTTCATTACTGTTCTGGTATGTTGGCCTGATTCCTGACCTGGCTACCTTGCGGGACCGGGCCAAAAACCGTATCCGCAAAATTGTTCTGGGCATCCTATCGGTTGGATGGCGCGGTGGCAATCGGCAATGGAAGCACTATGAACTGGCCTATTTGATTCTGGCCGGTATTTCAACCCCGCTGGTATTGTCGGTACACTCAGTGGTGTCGACTGACTTTGCGATCAGTATTCTGCCCGGATGGCACACGACAATATTCCCGCCCTATTTTGTGGCCGGAGCGATTTTCTCGGGGTTTGCCATGGTCATGACCCTGGCGATAATCACCCGCAAAATTTTCAATCTCGAAGGCTATATCACGATGGGCCATCTCGAGAAAATGAATAAGATCATGCTGTTGACCGGTATGATGGTCGGATATGCCTATTCAATTGAATTTTTCATCGCCTGGTACAGCGGCAATATTTACGAAGTTTTCGCCTTTATCAATCGCGCCACAGGTCCTTATGCCTGGGCGTACTGGACAATGATTTCCTGCAATGTCCTGGTCCCGCAATTGTTCTGGTTCAAAAGACTGCGCCGTTCGATACCGGTCATGTTTGTGGCCTCGATTCTGATTAATGTCGGGATGTGGTTCGAGCGGTTCGTGATTGTAGTGTCTTCGCTGGCCCAGGATTTTCTGCCATCGAGTTGGGATTATTATTCACCGACTATCTGGGATATCAGTATTTTTGTGGGATCATTCGGGCTGTTTTTCGCGCTGTTTTTGTTGTTTGTTCGCTTTGTCCCGATTATCGCGATTTCTGAAGTGAAGAATGTCCTGCCACAGGCTGATCCTCATCATGGGGGAGGTGCTCATGAGTGAGATGACCAGAGAAACCAGAACTCACGGTATCATGGCCTTTTTCGAATCATCGGGGGACCTGCTTGTCGCCGCCAAAAAAACCCGTGATGCCGGATATACCAAATTCGACGCGCACTCACCATTTCCGATTCACGGCATGGATGACGCGATGGGGCTCAAACGTTCACCATTGGGCTGGATCTGCGGTTTGTCGGCCTTGATTCTGGGGAGCGGATTGTTGGCCCTGCAATGGTGGACCTCGGCCGTTGACTACAAGCTGGTAATCTCGGGCAAGCCCCTGTTCAGTTTCCAGGCCTATGTCCCGGTGACGTTTGCCGGCGCTGTCATCGGCGGAGCCTTTGCAGCGGTGCTGGGGATGATGATCCTCAACGGCCTGCCGAGACCATTTCATCCGCTGTTTTACTCCGACTCCTTTGAGAAATTCAGCGACGATGGATTTCTCGTCAGTATCGAAGCCGATGATCCCAAATTCGATGAGCGGGAAACAAAAGCATTCCTTGAATCAATCGGCGGCAAAAACATTGAGGTGGTCAGGGGCTGATATGCGACGCTTCTATCAAACAGATTACAGCGCGGCGGTCAAATACATCAGTACGATCATTGCGCTTCTGATTGCCCTCACGGCCTTGACCGGGTGCAACCGGGCCCGGCCGACCAAAAAATCACCGATCCATATTAATCCCAACATGGACTATCAGCAGAGATTCGAGGCGCAGGAGGCCAGCGAGTTTTTCGCCGATGGCGCCGCGATGCGGACGCCGGTGGCCGGGACCATACCCCGGGGATTTTTACGCGACGATGAAGCCTATTTCACCGGTAAAACCGGTCCGAATCCCGATGATTATCTTCAAAATATTCCGGAGGAAATCACCATTCAGTTCCTCGAGCGTGGACGGGAACGCTATGACATCTACTGTTCGCCATGCCACAGCCGTCTGGGCGACGGCAGGGGGATTATGATTCAACGCGGATACGTTCCGCCGCCGACCTTCCACAGTGAGCGTATTCGCACTCTGGCCGACGGCTACATCTATGATGTCATTACCGCCGGTGTCCGTAATATGCCAGGCTATGCCAATCAGATTCCGCCCCGCGACCGCTGGGCGATTGTAGCGTATGTGCGGGCGCTGCAACTGGCGCAGAATGCCAGAGAAGATGATGTTCCCGAAGAACTCAGAGATAAAATCAAGCAGGCAGGGCAATGAAGGTCGATACCACGACATATCGGTTGGAAGAACGGGGCCGTTTGCACGTATTCGGCGCGGTGATTTTTATCATCGGGCTGGCCGCCTCGATCGGCGGTTATGCGATTGACGCCAGGCAATTTTTCCATAGCTGGCTGACCGCAGCATTGTTTTGGTTCACGGTGGCCGCCGGTGGATTGTTCTTCACCATGCTGCATCATCTCATCGGAAGCACCTGGAGTGTTGTCCTGCGGCGTATGGGCGAAGCGATTATGTCGGTATTGCCGTTTATGCTGCTGTTTTTTATCCCGATTTTGTTCAATCTCGATCAGCTCTATCACTGGGCCCATGAGGGCGCGGCGGAACATGATCATCTGCTGGCCTGGAAAGAACCATATCTGAATGAGCCGTTCTTCTTTATACGTTTCGCCGGTTATTTCGTCGTCTGGATGGTTTTGTACCTGTTGTTATTCAGGAGTTCACTCAGGCAGGATAGCGGGCACAGCCGGGGTATCCAGTCGACGTTTATGCGCATCAGTGCGCCGGGCATGATATTGTTCGCCCTGACCTTCTCGTTTGCATCGTTTGACTGGCTGATGTCAATGGAACCGCACTGGTATTCGACTATATTCGGCGTGTATATCTTTGCCGGAGCGGTAGTCGGCGTGATTACCTTCATGACCCTGGTGGGCATCTGGTTGTTCAGTAACGGCGCGATGAGCCAGTGTCTGACCGGCGAGCATTTCCATGACCTCGGCAAGCTGCTGTTTGCCTTTACGGTTTTCTGGGCGTATATGGCCTTCTCACAGTACTTTTTGATCTGGTACGGCAACATCCCTGAGGAAACAGTGTGGTTCCGCGAACGCTGGACCGGATCATGGAAAACAATTTCGCTGATTCTCGTTTTTGGCAATTTCGTGATTCCGTTTTTAATCCTGATCACCCGTATCGCCAAGCGGAATCTGTATGTTCTGGGGTTCATGGCGATCTGGCTGTTGGTTATGCATTATATTGACCTGCACTGGATTGTTATGCCGATGCTGCACCCCGAGGGATTTGTTCTGCACTGGATGGATGTCACGACGTTTCTGGCTGTTGGCGGCTTTTTTATCGCGAAATTCTGGTATACGTTTTCCGGTCATCCGCTGGTCCCGGTTGGGGATCCGAAACTGGAACAATCTATCCAAAGTGTGAGTTAAACAGAGTAAGATGGCTGAGCACAACGAACAGCAGACACCTGATCACGACGCCGCCGGATACGAACGGCGCGATGTCAGTATCGCCAAACTGGCGGTCTACGGTATCGCCGGTATGGCGTTTTTGATTACGCTGGTGATCTTCATGGTCGGGTATTTTGTCGATGTCCACGAGGGTGTCGTTCAGCAACAGGTCCTGACGCCCGAATCGACGCAGCTTCGTGAGTTACGCGCCCGGGAAACCGAGAAGCTCTACAGCTACGATGTGCTCAATGCCGACAGCGGTATTTATCAAATCCCCATTGAGCGGGCTATGAAGGTTATGGCCGACGAAGCCTATCAGCAGCGCCTGACCCGTTCTCAATAGATGAGTTGATGAGATGTATTGCCCGAAGCCATACTTGTTGCCCGCTATCGCCCGCATTATTACCATAATAGCGGTCGTATTGATCTCTGATATTGCCGGGATTTCCGCCCAGGTGATCCGTGAGGATGATCCCCGGTTGCGGGATATAGATGTGATTGAGATGCGCGGCGATACGATTCCCTTTGATATTCAACTCACTGATGATAAGGGCCGACAGCAGACACTTGGCGACTATTTCCACCAGGATAAACCGGTGGTCCTGGTGATGGCGTATTATACCTGCCCGATGCTGTGTAATCTGGTGCTCAATGGTCTGGCGGAGTCGGCGGCACAGCTCAAGCTCAAAGCCGGGGAAGACTACAATATCATCACAGTCAGTATTGATCCGACCGAAACGGCCGAGCTGGCGGCGGCCAAAAAGCAGAATTACATAAGCAGTGCCGAGCGTCCAGATTTTATGGACGGCTGGGCTTTTTGTGTGGCCGATTCGGTCGAGTCGAAGCGGCTGGCCGATGCGATCGGCTTCAAGTATTACTGGGATGAAAAGCAGAAGCAGTATGCCCATGCTGCCGTGATTACGATCCTGACTTCCGACGGTATGATTTCGCGCTATCTTTACGGTATAAAATTCCCGAGCCGTGATTTGAAATTTTCACTTCTGGAAGCGGGGAAGGGGCAGATCGGCGGGCCGGTGGAAAAGCTGTTGTTGTTTTGTTATCATTACGATCCGGATGCCGGAGGGTATGTCGTCTTCGCCACCAATGTGATGAAGATCGGCGGAGCGCTGTCGCTGACTCTGCTGGCGATTGCCCTCGGGATACTCTGGATTCGTGAATTGCGCCGTCGGTCGCACTTCTCCCGTAAAGAGGACGCGGCTATCCGGCATCAGAACTCTGGATAGCGATAGACTATTAGATGGATACGACTGGGACTTTATTTTTGCCGCCCGGCCGGTCGACAATTGCCGGCGAGGTCGATGCGCTTTTTAATTTTATTCTTTATTGCAGCATCGGTTTTTTCGTGCTGGTTGTGGCGCTCATGATATATTTCGTGGTGCGCTACCATCGCCGTGCCGGTGATACCGGCAGTAAAACGACCCTCGGGATTTCGCATAACCTGAAGCTCGAAATCCTGTGGACGCTGATTCCGACGATCCTGGTGGTGATTGTGTTTGTCTGGGGATTCCAGGTTTTTATGAAAATGCAGGTCGTCCCAGGCAACGCCTACGAGATCAAAGTCACCGGTCAGAAATGGTTCTGGAGTTTCCAGTATCCCAATGGCACCACGACCGTCAATGAACTGGTCGTACCCGAGGATCGACCGATTAAGCTGCTGATGTCCTCCCAGGATGTGATTCACAGTTTTTTTGTGCCCGATTTCCGCATCAAGATGGACGTCCTGCCCAACCGGTACACGATCACCTGGTTTGAGGCCGGCGATGTCGGGAGCCATAATCTTTTCTGTGCCGAGTACTGCGGAACTTCGCATTCGGATATGATCGGTCAGGTTCGCGTGCTTGGTGAACGTGAGTTCAATGAATGGCTTGAAACGAATATGGTGTCCGGAGAGGGGATGTCACCGGAGGAGCTGGGTAAAGCATTGTATAGAAGCAAAGCCTGTCATACCTGTCATAATATCGATGGCAGCGCCAATACCGGGCCGCCGCTCAACGGTATCTTTGATGAAACCCATGCGATGGCCGATGGATCTCAGGTGAATGTTGACGAAAACTATTTGCGCGAGTCGATTTTGAATCCACAGGCGAAAATTCGGGCCGGCTATCAGCCGGTGATGCCGACCTTCCAGGGCATTTTGTCCCAGTCGCAGGTCGATGCCCTGATCGCCTATATTAAATCGTTAGAGGAGTAAACCTCCGATGAGTAGCACTGCACAGGCCAATTATCTCAACAGCCCCAAAGGTATCTGCGAGCAGGAACAGGATCGCGGTGGCCACAAAGGTCGCGCGCAAGCCGAACCAGA
>CAZGLR010000108.1:0-6848 GCA_964526635.1 uncultured Ignavibacteriales bacterium
GACATTGAAGATATTCATGACACCCGGCTGCAGGGAACAGGGGTGGCGCAAAAGGCGCACGCACTGGCAAAATTGTCACACTCTATATCTTACATCCAGGAATATATCGACTATTATAACGTACCGCTTGATACGAGTTTCGAGAATTTAGAGGGACTTGAAACAGCGTGCGCTATGGCAAAAATATATATCTATGAAGCCCAGCAGGGTAATGCAATATTTTATGACGGTTACAAAAAGATCGACATCTGGCTAAACCGACACCGTGCCCTGGCAAAAAAAGATGAATTTTCAGACTACCTGCGATATAACGATCTCCTGCGGGCGCAATACTATCGGCTGTTTATGCAGGAGCTTGTTAATAATGATAAAGACAAGAATGTACACAAGATGGTTGAGTACTATAAAAAGGCTAATAAATATCTTAAGCTGGCCGGAAAACACAGCAAATTGTATAATCGGAATCCTTATTGGATAATTCCATTGACTTCTAAGTACTCAATGAACGAATCGCTGTACTTCAAGTACCGCAATAACCCCTCACGTCATCTACCACGATTTCTTGATACGCTCACCCATATCGTTTATGAGTTTACCAGTCTGATTGATTTGGGGAAAATCGATACCACGGTTGTCGAAACAGATAAGGTATATACAATGTTGTACAATGCTGCAGAGTATAGCCTTTGTACGGGGGATTATGATGGCTGTATGAAATTGTGTAATCAGGCCAATGAATGGTGGATGGCTATCAAGAACCGGGGTAAATATACCTATGACGTTCAAGAAGTGGAATTGTACTTTACGTTTTTACACCTTACCGCTCAACTTCTGAATGACTATTGCGTTAAAAGTCTGGATGAGGATACTCTGCTGGCCGCCTATAAAGAAAATCTGAATAAGCTCGAAAGTCTCGATAGTACATCTTACTACAATCTTGCTAGAGAAGTATGTTACCTGATGTGTAAGGCACGGCTACATGGGTGGGAAAACTCTAAAATCGCAGCAGGGGAAACTATCCAGAAAGCCAATAGTCTGATGAAAGCCGAAATTAGGTACATCTATAATGACCATGTCCCGAAACCATATTTACTCCTTGAGCTGCTGAGTGAACATCTGTCAATGATCGATACGGATAAGTATGGCAAAGCGGGCTACCATGTCGAATTTCCTTCCATTCAAACAAAACCTGTTGCTAAATAGTCTTTATTTTGTATAATATGAGGCTGGCAGATTACGGTATGAAAATAAAGACTAAACCCTTCAGCTCGATTTGCCGATTAGTCATTTAGATGGGAGATGGTTTTAATGAAACGATTTTTGACTTTTCTGATCATGACGGCTCTGGTTCTCTTTTCACTATTTGGCACTATCCTGGCCGGATTAGATCACGGCTGGTAAAGACATAAAAAAGCCCCGAGATGATCGGGGCTTTTTTTTGCGGAATAATTCAGCCCCCCCTCAATCAATCAACCGCGTTTCCGGCGTGTCGCTGTCCTTCTCCGGCAGACGGAAATCTGATCCCCGTGACTCAACCACCCGCTGCAACCAGTCCGAAGGATACCCCACACCCTCGGCCCGGCCTTTCTCATTGCGCACGTAGCCATCGTTGTACTTTGTGATCAGATAATGCCCCAGTTCGCGGTAACGGTCGACCATCATCTCGGCATGGCTCACGCAGTAATCGTTCAAATACTGCCGCAGCAGATCACGGTCTGTTTTGTATAACTCCAGCGCGACTTTTTCGACCGCCGGCTGCAGGGCCAGGTGATTTTGCTCGATCGCATCGCGGACTTTGAGAATATCCGGCTCCATGAAATCATATTTGAGATTGGCGAAATTGGCCACAAAATTGAACACCCACCACGCCGACTCCCAGGAAAATTTGCTGATACTGCCGGTCATAAACGATTCCGGCAGGGCATCGATTCCGCAGTACATCGGGGTATAGCAGGTCATCCAGGTATCATCGAGACCATACCAGAGGACCCCGCCGATCGGATCGGGCATCCATCCCCGCGACTGACTGACGAATGAAAAACCGGTCTGCTGAGTCGAGATGGGCCGTTCCCAGGCATAGGTCACTGTTGTATCCTCGCCGATATGCCAGTGCATGGGGCGCCATCGGTTGGGCGTATGATACGGCCCGGCGTCGATACCCGTGCGCATACTGTAGGGCGTACCCTCATAATGGTCGCGCATGAGGGTAAAGACATCGCCGACCGAGATTTTCTCATCGGGTTTGATCCACAAGGGATAGGGCTCAGCGCCGGGGACACCACGATGATAATCGGGAGAAAAGTTCTGCGAGGGGGCGGCGCGGCGGAGCAGGCTCCATACCCGGGCGGCGCCATAACGCTGGTTCTTGGGCGTCGAGGGACAGTAGGCTTCGTTGTACCGGAAGTCGCCATCGGTTTCGGGATTATAAAAGCCCTGCTCGATTGCAAAATCGATAACATCTTCGGAATAGATGCAGTTCTCGGGATCATCGAGCGGGAAGGTCCCGATACGGGCCTTATTGGCATGGGCTGAAATGTAGCCATCGGGCACTTTCACCGCCACCCAGTGGGCGCCGAGTTTACCCGGTCCGGGGCCGATCATCTCCATAATCCATGCCTCTTCGGTATCAGCGATCGAGAATGATTCGCCGGTCGAGTTGTAACCATATTCAGCCACCAGATCGGTCATGACGGTAATCGCCTGGCGGGCTGTTTTGGCTCGTTTCAAGGCCAGGTAGATTAAATCATAATACCCCAGCAGGCCCTCCTTGTTGCGCAGATCCAGACGGCCGTCGAAGGTCGTCTCGCTGATGGCCAATTGATGTTCATTTATGAACTCGACCACGGCGTAGGTATGCGGGACCTGCTTGATATAGCCGCGGACTTCGCCACCCCAGGTAGTGATAGCCACCGAGTCGCCCGGCTTATGATCGGCCGCCGCGACGTATTCCATGTGGGGATGAAAGACACCATCGCAGGTATACGTGATCATCACGGAGCCATCGGTCGATGCTCCCTTGGTGACGATAAGGTTCGTGCAGGGTATAGCAATACCCGCAAGGATGAATAGAGAACAAAATATTGCCGGGAGAATAACTCGCGCACTTCGAAACATACCGCCCTCCTCAGATAAATAATGCCGGGTAAAGATAGGTCATCGCCGGCGGCGAATCAATTGCAAAGATGATGTGGGTGAATTTGGACCTTATGCGGTTTGCTTTAAATAAGTTTCGGAAAATGAAGTTTTAACCATTCGAGCAACGATTCTCTCAATTCTAATGATAACTCAATTGCTTCGCTGACCTCGGTTTCAGTGATAGTGCCGGCGGCATCATAGCTGACAATAGCCCGTTTCCTGCTTATTGCTTCCAGCGAAATGATGATATCGGCTTCAGGATTGATCGTAAATCGCAATGATTGAATCGTCCGATAATGTTGGCCGACGCTGCCGGGTATGCGATAACCACTTGCTCGCAATGCAACTGTGGCGCAACCGAGACAGGCATTATAGGCTATGGCAAGTCGCCAATCGAGAGTAATTTCTTCTTTGGTGGCTTCCGCTATATCACGATCGACCTTTTCAAGCAGGTCCTTGATTTCCTGATGATTGGTTACATGTCGCTTGAGCCAACCGCTACTCAGCCAGTCCGGCAAGGTTATCTTCGCTTCCCACAATGAACAGTTTGTGTGAGTGCACTATATTCAATATGAAATTGTTTTCCTGCTGCAGCTTCGTTTTGAATTCTTCAACAGTGTACAACGTTGGATTAACCTCACGCTGCATATTATCCTCTATCGGTCTGAGCATTGACACCAATTCACGAAAAGATAATGATCCGATGACCAAAAGGTCTATATCACTGGCGCTGGTGTCTTCACTTCGGGCAACCGAGCCATAAATCAAGGCCACTTGAATTTGATCGCCGGCGTGACTGCGCAGGACATCGCGGAACACATCAACGAGGCCGAAGGTCTTTTCTGCAATCTGTTTCAATTCACCATAGACCGGGCTGTGTGGGTTGGCTTGATAGAACTTCTGGATACCGATAGGCTCCATGGTAAGAATGCCTACACTCGTCAACGATCTGAGTTCTCGCTGGACCGAGCCCGGTGTATCGCCAAGCAACCTGACCGTTTCTCTAAAATAGAATCGTTTTTCAGGATTTAACAGAAAAAGGGCCAGGACCTTTCGACGGATCTTGGGAAACAAAGCCTCACCAATGCCTGAGCCGACTCCAATCACCGATTCTTTATTTGATTCTTTTGAGCACATATTTGGAACAACCGATTACAAATATAATTCTCTTGTATTGTTTATCGGTTCAAATGTACTTAATTTGAGATCAAGTTGCAAGTTCAATTTATCTTTAATAATGCTCTTTTATGACAGCTACTTAGGAATCATTCCAGAAGGACAGGCAGCCGATGAAGCTCACCGGCTGCCTTAAAAAGATCATTTTACCGCGATTTTAGATCCTCGCCGACTGTAAACGGTATCGTGGCCATCACAGTGCCGTCGGGTCCGACCACGCGTGCTTCCCATTTTCCGGTCCAGTCCGACGGGATCGTCTTATAGCTGAACGCCCGCCATGATGAACTCTTGACATCGATTTCGGTCGTCCAGATATCCTCGCCTTTGTAGGACCAGACATGTTTGATCGCAATCGTATCCTGGGCGCCGGTGATTTTTGACCAGAGCCATACCTGGTGAACATCGGCGCTGTATTCGGTGGCTGGATTGATCGGCATCCGGTCAACAATCGTATCACAGACTTTGGCATCGACCTGCAAATCGAGCGCCGGCTGAGAATCGACCGGGTTTTCGGCAGCGGTGATTCCGGCAAAAACTATCAAAAGACACGTTATAAAGAAGAATCTCATACTATTACCCCTTCTGTTGGTTATATCTGATATATCGAAAGCATCGGGTCCAACGTTTAGCCTGTTTGGTAAATAATCTGAGTCTGTTTATGGAAACGAAAAGATTATTATCGGAAGGCTAAACTATGTACAGCAGGATCAGCACCGAAGTCAGCCAGAGCATGACAGTCAATAAAACCGGCCAATCCGAAAGCAATACCCTGGTTGGTGACCCGCCTTTTTCTTCATGATGAATCAGATACAGATACCGGAAGATGCCGTAGATCACAAATGGCGTCGTCAGATATAAGTACTTTGTTCCGAGTTTGGCCTGTACATCGGGGGAAATAACATAAATCATATAGCAGACAACCACTGCCGGGGTGACCACGCCGATAAGCTGATCGAGCAGATAGCCGGAATATTTCCGCAGGATTCGTCGATGGTCCCCGCCGCCGCCATCGCGATGCTCCAGTTCATAACGCCGTTTGCCAAAGCCCAAAAACAGCGCCAGCAAAAATGATGAGACCAGGAGCCATCCGGAAAATTCCACACCGATAACCACGGCCCCGGCCAGTGCACGCAGGACAAAGCCCAGGGCGATACTCATAACATCAATAAGGACAATATGTTTGATGAAAAAGGAATATAGTAAATTAAGCGCCACATACGAAATCGCGACCAGGAAAAACTTCCATCCGAGAAAATACGATGCTGTCAAAGAGCCCAGACCGAGGACCAGCGCTGTGGTTATTGCAGCCGGAGGCTTGATTTTTCCCGACGCCAACGGCCTTCTGGCTTTTTGTGGATGGTACCGATCGGCCTTGATATCGACGAGATCATTTATAATATATATGGTGGATGATATCATGCAGAAGACAGCCGCGGCCAGAAGTGCGGTGATCAGCATGTCGGGATTGGTGATATTGCCGGAGAAGATCACCCCGGCCAGTACGACACCATTTTTCACCCACTGCTGCGGCCGCAGTTGTATTAATAAATATTTTATCATCGATATCGCCTCAGTTCTCGTAAAAATAGGAACTGATTGTAAAAATACAACAAAAGAAATCTGCGCGCCAAAAGCGCCCGGCAATATCCTCAGACGACCTGCGACTGTACTCCCGGTAGCCTGCCGACAATGGTCACATGCGGAAAGGTAATGATTATGACAAAAGCCTGTTTCCTGACGATTATGGCAGTCGTTATGCTCCTGTTGTCTTTACCCGCAGTCGGCGCTGATTCCCAGGAGTACTTCGACTATCTGAAAAAAGTGTACAACCGCCACGACCGTAATCTCTATGACTATCTCCAGCGCGAACTGGATGCCTTCATCAATCGTTATCCCGATGACGTCCCGGTCGTCAGTCAAGCTTATCATCTGATGGGGCGGATACATGAAGAAAACGGCAACGAAGACCGGGCCCTGGCCACCTACCTCAAAACCGCCCTGCTTTACCCCAAGCAGCCGGTGGCGGTGACAGCCACCGATGATATCCTGCGGCTGATTTCCCAGGTCCGCCGCTATGAACAATTCCGCCCGCAGCTCGAAAGCGCCCTTATTGCCCGTTTTGCCGGATCCCGCACAGTCGATTGTTATCATCATTATCTTTTGCTGATGGATTCGATTGATACGGGTTACCTGACCGAACCGATCATCGATGAGATCTTCAATTTCATCATCCTCTTCGAGGGCGACGACAGAACCCGGCAGGTACAACGCATGCTGGCTGATTTGTATGTCGATATCGGTCGTCCGGAAACGGCCATTGCGGCGCTGATCAAATATGAAACGCTGTATCCGACCGACCCGCAGATACCATCGGTGAAATATGAACGCGGGTATCTCATGTTCGAACAACTGCGTGATTTCTCCGGCGCCAGGGCGGTCCTTGACTCGGTTATTCACGATTTTCATAAAAGCAAATCGGCGCCCTATGCCCTCTACACTATCGGTGAAATAAACCGCCGACAGGACAGCTTCGCAGT
>CAZGLR010000108.1:6858-11220 GCA_964526635.1 uncultured Ignavibacteriales bacterium
GTAGCTATCTCCAGTCTGGAGAAAATTCCCGGTGCGTATCCGCAAAGTGCCAAAGTCATCGATGCCCTGTATTTGATATCAGATATCTATCGCGATGATCTCCGTATGTACCAGACCGCCGACAGTGTCTATGATGTTATGCTTGATGATCATGGCGACAATATTCAGATTCTGTCAGGTTTGAAAAAATCGGCCGAATTGAACCGTGGACGGCTCAACAATTACCCCAAGGCCGCCGATCGCTATGCCGAAATTGCACGACGGTTCCCGGATTCTCCCGAAGCACCGGCGATGCTGTTTGAAGCCGTCGAGGTGGCCGAAGATGATCTCTCTGACGACGGTTTAACCCGGGAGTATTTGAACATGGTCCTCTCGCTCTGGCCCGATACCGAACTTGCCCGCCGGGCACAGAAAAAGCTGGACCGGCTGAAGTAATGCCGGAAAGCAGAACCCGGCAAAAGACTGAGGCTTCAGAGATAATTAATGAAATCAGCAAAAGCGGGTCTGCCCGTCCGTTTCGCTTTCAGTATCAGCCTATATCATCAGGGGACAGGCGGTCGTCAAACGCAGGTCAGCCGAGCGTCTGTACCGCACCGGACCCGCCCCGGGGAGTACTAATCGACTTTCGCATACAGAAATCTGCCCCGTAAACCAGGGTTTATTGTACCAAAACACATACCCAAAAAATACCAACTTCTCTTTTGCTTTTTTTTAATAATATTCGTATATGTTGCGTTATGACATTAATTGGGCATGGATGGCAGGACATCTCGGGAATCGTCACGAGGACGATTATCGACTACGCACAGTCGTTTTCTGAGGACTTCACAGTCAAGAGTTCCTTCGGTCTCGCGTTTTTGAATTCGTCGGTGCATCGTGCCGCTGATTTTGGCTTTGCGGTAGCTTCCAATTATCCGATTATTGCCGCTTCCGTCGGCGCGGCCGGTGCTGTATATGGCGCGGCCTATGCGCTGAATTTTCTCAGCTATGGTTACTTGAAAAACCGCATCCTGCGCAGTCAGCCCTGGGACCTTAATATCTGTTGCGGGACCACCGATGGCGGCGGGATCAACGCCGATATCAAAAAGCACGGCGATATTCCCAATTTTGTTTTGACCAAAGATATCTATAATCTGCCGTTTGACTCCGGCCGTTTCAATCATGTTCTCTGTTCGCACACAATTGAACATGTCGATAATCCCAAAGCATTTTATAATGAACTCCGCCGGGTTGGCAAAGATGTCACCCTGGTCGTGCCGCCCCTCTGGGATTTTTCGGCGGCGGTTAATCTGTTGGAACATCGCCAGTTGTTTTTCTCCATGCGGACCCGCTACAAAAAACTCCCGTTGTATACCCCATTACCCATGGCCCGCGCAGTTCAAAACATGATCGGCCAGCGCATTAAGGCTTAAGCCATATAGCTGTCGTAACAACATCATGAATTCCCGCTTTTAATTTCCCGGAAGAACTGAACCATCTCCGGCTAACTCTGTTATGAGTATTAGCCGTGCATATGCGGCTGTCACAATTCCGAACATGTTAGCTTACAGTGTATAAGGAGAAAATTTATGGCTTTTCCGATATCTGACCCTCATCCCGAATCGACAGCATTTAAACCGAACGAAATATTTACCACCGGCAAAACCTCACGCCGCGGTGTTCTGGCGACTCTGACCAGTGCTGCTGCCGGACTGTTTCTGGCCCCGCTGGCCCATGCCGCAAGTCATGCCAAAATGCAGGACCGTCCGCTCTCGATGGTTACCGCCGTGGCTCCCAATGCCTCCAACACTTATCCCTATGCGTTGCCATCACTGCCGTATGCCTATGACGCCCTCACCGCCGCGATCGATGCGCAAACCATGGAAACCCATCACAGCAAGCATCATCAGGGATATACCGACAAGCTCAACGCCGCGATTGAAAAGGAACCATCTCTCAAGGATAAGCCATTGGTGGCGTTGTTATCAGATATCACGATGGTGCCAGCGTCGGTTCGCACGGCCGTGCGGAACAACGGCGGCGGGTATTTTAATCATGCGGTTTTCTGGCCGTTGATGACCCCCAATGGCGGCGGGATGCCGTCGGGTGATCTGGCCGCGGCAATCAATCGTGATTTTGGCTCGCTGGAGAATTTCCAGGAAAAATTCAATAAAGCCGCCGGGACTGTCTTCGGATCCGGCTGGGCCTGGCTGGTTTCCGACAGCGGCGGCAAGCTGTCTGTCATGCAAACCCTTAATCAGGACTGCCCGCTGACCGAGGGCTACAAACCGGTACTGTGCATTGACGTCTGGGAGCACGCCTATTACCTGCGCTATCAGAATCGACGTGGTGATTATATCAATAACTTCTGGAATGTCGTCAACTGGGATATGGCCGCAAAAAACTATGCCGCCGAATAACTACAGACAGATTAACTGTCTCCGGCGCAGCCACATGGCTGCGCCTTTTTTTTGCCGGCCCCTTGACCGACTCTCAATTGTGTACGATGTTATAAGATTGTCTCTTACTATCGCACACCATGGGAGGTTGTTATGCGAAGAGTCTCACTAATTATTTCCCTGTATATACTTTTATGCATGGCCGCGGCAATCCCGGCCCAGACACCGGGCGACGTCATTATGCGTATGAATCTGCCGGGTCTGCATCCGCAGGGACTGGCGTTCGATGGGCGCCATATATGGTGCGCGGATCGCCTCAGCGACCAGATATATAAACTTGATCCCGATAACGGCGCAATCATCGATTCGCTTCCCGCCCCGGGGTATCATCCGGTCGGCTTGACCTGGGACGGCAGCCATCTGTGGTGTGTCGATGGCGGCGAAGAACGGATATATGCCATCGATCCAAAAACCGGCATCGCCGAGAAAACTATCTGGTGCCCGGCCGCGCAGCCCGGCGATCTGGCCTGGGATGGTATGTATCTCTGGATTTGTGATGACGCCTCCAACGAGATCATGCAGATCAGTACCGTCGACGGCACCACGATATCGTCAATCACCGCGCCCCATGCGCATCCCGGCGGTCTGACCTTCGATGGCACCTATCTTTGGGTCTCTGATCGATACCGTGATGCTGTCTACATGGTCACGCCCGATAACGGCGATGTTATCATCACGCTCGACAGTATTGGCCATTATCCCTGCGGTCTGGCCTGGAGTCCCGACGCGCTTTATAATGTCGATTACGAAAACAAGCAGATCAGCGCCCTGGTAGCCACAGCGAGCGACAACTGGCTTGCTCGTTTCGATGACAAGCAGCAGAAAGTGAGCTTTATTCATCAATCGCGTAATTTTGGCCCGGATACTGTCACGTCGATGCAGGTGTATCTGGCCCTTCCGGAAAACCGAGAAAGCCAACAGCTCCACGGCGATGTCAAACTCTCACCGCCGCCCGATGATATCATCACTGATGACTATGGCCAGAAACTGGCTGTGTATGAATTTTCCGATCTCGGGCCCGGCGACTTTACCGAAGTGGAATTGACAGCTGTCGCAACGCTGTATCGCACCCGGTATCATGTCTTCCCCGGAAAAGTTGGCAGTCTCGATGATATCCCCGATGATATCAAAAAAATCTACCTGGCCGATGATGAAAAATACGCCATGAACGATCCGGTCATCCAGCAGGCGGTGGCGGTAGCGGTTGGTGATGAAACCAATCCCTATTGGATCGGCCGCAAAGTGTTCAAGCATCTTATCGACAAAATGTATTATGAACTGGTCGGCGGATGGAATATCGCGCCGACGGTGCTCGATCGTGGCAATGGCTCCTGCAGCGAATACAGCTTTGTGTACATTTCCATGTGTCGCGCGGCCGGGCTCCCGGCCCGATACGTCGGCGCGGTTGTAATCCGCGGCGATGATGCCTCCTGGGATGATGTCTTCCATCGCTGGGTGGAAATATATTTGCCGAATTATGGCTGGTTTCCGGTGGATCCCTCCGGTGGCGATAAGGAATGGCCCGCTGATCAGGCCAATTACTTCGGCGCCCTGAGCAACCGTTTCCTGATCACGACTCAGGCTGGCGGGGGGACCGACTATTTGGGCTGGAGTTACAACGCCAACGAAGTCTGGAAATCAAAAGGTAAGTGCAAAATCGAAACCGAAAATTTCGGTGAATGGTCCCCGGCGATTTTGCTCGATGATGCTCAATCACGATAACACAGCAACCTGACATACAGCTTGCCCGTCGCATTATCGATGGGCAAGCGTCGGCCAATCGTGTTCTGATTCTGCACAAATTTCGGAATGTATGATGGTTACGTAATGGGTATGAATCCGATATGGTATTGTGATACTGTCGACTCAACGCACTATTCTTAACTTGCTTAATACAAACAGCATAAACTCGCATTCATGGATG
>CAZGLR010000109.1:0-11077 GCA_964526635.1 uncultured Ignavibacteriales bacterium
CTCGATGTATTCCATCGTGAAGTAGGGACGGCCATCATCGGTGATGCCGCCATCGAGCAACCGCGCGATATTGGGATGATTAAGTCCGGCCAGAATCTGGCGTTCGAAGGCAAAACGGCGCAGGATCTCATCGGTATCCATGCCGCGCTTGATGATTTTTAAGGCCACCTTTTGGGTAAACTGGCCATCGTCCCGTTCGGCCAGAAAGACTTTACCCATACCGCCCGAGCCGATTTCGCGCATCAAACGGTAATGCCCGACCCGGGTACCCTCGAGGTTTTCGGCCGTTATACTGCTGCCGACAATCGATCCGACCAGTTCGCTGCTGTTATCCAGCAGGCTGTGGCCGCGCGAATCGGCCTGAAGTAATGATATTACTTCATTGTATAATTCGTCATCGTCACCACAGGTAGTCTTTACCCAGGCGATTCGTTTGTCCTCGGGCTGATCCATCGCCTGATCGAATATATGCTGGATGTTGTCCCAACGATCGGTAGTCATAGTATTTGAATGAGGTAGATGACGCCCTTATTCCGAGTCTTCCCGTAATTCTCGGGCCAGCCAGGCCCGGGCGAAGCGCCAGTCGCGTTTGACTGTGGCGATTGAAAAGTCCATGACCTCAGCGATTTCATCCTCGGTCAGGCCGCCAAAAAAGCGGTATTCGACGATTTTGGCCTGACGGCTGTTTTTGCGGGCCAGTTCGGCCAGGGCATCGTCGAGATCAATCAACTGGGCGCTGCGCATCTCGCCTGACATGAATTCTTCATTGAGGGTAATGGGCGGGGTATTTCCGCCGCGTTTTTCGGCCATACGGTCACGGGCATAATTAATCAGAATACGCCGCATGGCCTGGGCGGCAATGGCGAAGAAATGAGCCCGGTTTTGCCAGGTGACCCGTTCCTGATCGACCAGTTTGATATAGGCCTCATGAACCAGGGCGGTGGCATTCAGGGTATGATCGGGCCGTTCGCCCTGTAAATGCTTGCCGGCCAGCCGCCGGAGGTTGTCGTATACCAGCGGCAGGAGTTCATCTACAGCTCGGCTGTTTTTCCCGCCGATATCCTGCAGTAGGCGGGTTATTTCGTCAATTTCTGTCATGATGACCCTCTAATCCCCTGTCTTAAAATATCATACGGCGATAATCAGACCCCTGATAAGGATAAAACCGGTCCTCGTTACAATATTTTATGAGAATTTATCAAAAATCATGATCCCTTTTTTCATGGATTCGTGCGTTGTGGGGTGAAGCCAATTAAAAACGAAACATAAATCAAAACGGAGGTTTTACAATGAAACGCTTTCTCACGATTTCCAAGCTCGCCCTGCTGAGCACCCTGGCCCTTTCTCTGGTTCTTATCGCTGGTTGCAGCGGTGATAGTGACAATGGCATGGGCCCGAATGCCGCGCCGGCGGTTCCGATGGATAATATCAAGATCAGCCTGACCTCGCTCTATGCCACCTATGATTGTGATACCGATCCGGTCGGGATCACATCGGCGGGCGATTTCCGCTACAATATTGCTGTCGATACACTCGATACTGCCGGCAAATGGGTTGCGACGACTTCGTTCAGCGAAGCCCAGGCGTCTGTAAGCACCGGTAACAGCAAGTCACTTACGCGCACAAAGACGATCACCCTGCCGCGTACCACTAGTCAGCAATTTCGGGTTCGCCTGTATCTGCGTGAAGTAGATGGCAGCAGCAATGATTTTTCCTCCAGCCAATTCACTGTCCATGAGTACAATCCGAGCCATAGCCAGATGTATGCTCCTAAAGGCAGCAACTTCCTGAGCTACAGCGATTCCAATCAGCGCGGCTCGGTCGCCTGGACCAAAGATGTTCGCGGTCGGTCGTATGTGCTGGGTGTACTGACGAAGGAAGGATGTAAGACGACGATGTACTACACGGTCGAAACCACCCCGGCGATATAAATCCCTCATCATATCCAGCCTCATGCCCGCGGATGCATATCATCCGCGGGTTTTTTATTAAGTAAACCAGTTGAGTGATTTTCATTATTGAGTATATTCACATGGGCGATGTACTTTTCGAGGAGGTGATATGCGGTATACCGTTATCCTTATTCTTGCACTATTTATTATCATCGGTAATTCCACAATTCTGGCCCAGGCTGTCATTCTCGACAATGGCCAGAATGGCATCAGTTTGAGCTACGATATTTCCAGCACCACGCTTGAGTTTTCGGATTTTTTTGCCGGCCCGCAAACTGCCGGTCAGGACTGGAGCCAGGAAACCAGCCACTATCGCCTCGCCGGCACAGTGGGCGGGAGGCTGGATGCCGGTGTAGATTTCTGGAATATTCACAATTCTGACCGCGATTATCTCGGTTTTGATGTCGAATTCATGATTGTTAAAAACCACCGTGTTATTTTTCCGTTATCGGTTGGCCTTTACTCTTCGTGGCAGTTTACTATCGGCGAAACCAGAAGAAAAGTCTCTATATGGAATCCGGGGATACGACTATATATCAAAACACAGATAAACCGTTCTACTTATATCATGCCGTTTATTGGCGGCGGTCCGATATATTATTCCAACTATGGCGATGATGGCCTGATAGCGATACGTTCGGGATTTTATATCTATACCGTGGACAAATCCAATATGTATTTTTCGCTGTGGCCGTATTTTGAGTTTTATGACGATTGAATACGCTCGGGATGGGGGCCATGTAACTGTATTGTTATGAAATCACTCCTGTAAGCTTGTAAGGGAAGGCATATGAAACCACTTCCCAATGTAGTGTATGGTATGGTACTACTATTATTTTGTGCATCCGTATCGGCTCAGTCGGTTTTTCTGGAAGACGGCGAACAGGCGATCGGTTTTGCTTATGGTTTCACTTCTACCGATATTGAGCGACCGGTGTACTCCTACCCCTACGGCTCCTACGTACAAAAGCATGCACGCGAAACCAGCAGCTTCAGCCTGAGTGCAGCGCTTGGCGGTACTGTCGATATCGGTATCACGTATGGCACTATCCATGAATCTGACTACGATTACTGGGGACTGGCTGTCGAACTTCTGGCGATTAAAGATGCTCGCCGTGATTTTCCGTTATCGGTCGGAATATATTCTATCTTCCAATTCGCCAATGATGGATACGGCAACAATATGTCGGCTGTTCAGCCGGGCGCAAATTTCTATATCAAGGCAAAAGTCAGTCGTACGGTTTATGTGATACCGTTTCTGGGCGGCGGCCCGACATTCCGTTCCAATTCCAGTGATGATGGCCAGATGACATTGCGGGCGGGGGTGTCGATTTCGGGCAAAAATGGTAACCGAGGGCTCGCTGTCGTCACGCCGCAGATATCGATTGAGGATGATTTGACTACCTACGGTTTCACAGTCGGCTTTGCGGTGGGGATTTGATTACTAATCACTTTCGAGATATAGAATTACTTCTTCGGTACCACCGGCACCGCCGGTATGGGGGCCATGTCGCCGCCCATGAGGCGTATCTGTCCGGAAATAAACTGCACCGCGATAAATGAAATCAAACTGATGCCGGCGCCGACCATAAATGGAATCCGGTAATCGACCATCCAGAGTACCCCGCCCACGACCGGAAAAATCACCGCCCCGATATGATTAATGGTGAAGCCGACCGCCATACTCGGTGCGATATCCTGCGGATCACCTATTTTCTGGAAGAAGGTCCGAATGGCGATGGAAAAATTAAAGAAAATATGATCGAGGATATACAAGGCCGCCACGATAATCTTCGATTCCACCACAGCATACAGCAGGAAGATGATAATCAGCGATGAATATTCCAGCGATAAAACGCGCCGTTCGCCATAGCGAACAATCGCCCGCCCGATCATCGGCGACAGGAAATAATTAACGACATTGTTGGCGACAAAGAGGGCGGTGATTTCCTGTACTGTGAAGTTGAATTTGCTCACGAGCAGAAAAACCGCAAAGGCGACGAATATCTGGCGTCGCGCCCCGGCCATAAAAGTCAGGAAATAATACAGCCAGTAGCGTTTCTTGACGATCATCTTCTTGTGCTGGATGGGAATATCTTCGCGGGTCGGTCGATGGGTCAGGCTCCATATCCCGGTGGCGAGAATCAGAGCGCCCAGCAGCAGATACATTGAGTTGAAAGAAAAATAGGGCGCCATGACGAAAATCACCGCGCCGATGCCGATATTCGAGGCCGCGCTGATACTGCGGAGCCGTCCGAATACGACCGGCGAGGTGTTCTTGTCAAAGTATTGCAACGTCAGCGATTGATTTGTCGTTTCATAGTAATGAAAGCCGACACTCATGATCAGGGTTGTGAAAATCAATCCCAGGTATGATGGAAACAAGCCGGTGACTCCGACTCCGATTCCGAGTATGACGATCGAAAGCGATGAAATCCGGTGTTCCCGGAGCAACATCATGACAAAAATCACCAGAAGCGCCAGAAACCCGGGGATTTCACGAATGGATTGAATGACGCCGATATGGCTGCCATCAAGCCCAACCACATCGACCGCGAAATTATTGAACAGCGTGCGCCATGCCTGCAAGCCCACAGTCGAACTGATAGTCAGGACCATGAGGAAGACAAACATCGGGTTACGAAGCAGCGACTTAGTGGTCATATGTTGAAGTCTGTCAAAGCGTTCAATTACCCGATAAGGTAGCGCTATTTACATGGATGGTCAAGCGCGGAAGGCAATACCGGCTGATCGGGGCTATTATATGACCTGCAATGAATTGCAACCCGAGGAATAAAAAAATAGCTTTTTGACAGTCTGAGACGTATATAGAGTATGAAAATGGGGGTAACAGTATTTACTGCTATACATAAGGAACGATATGAATATCTATATTGGCAATTTATCTGATTCCACAAAAGAAGTCGATCTACGGAAAGCATTTGAAGCCTACGGTGATGTCAAGAGTGTCACAATCATCAAAGATCGATCCACCGGTAATTCCCGGGGATTTGGTTTTGTCGAGATGCACGACGAGCATGAAGCCCTGGCGGCAGTCGAAAGTCTTAACGGCAGTGAAGTCGATGACCGGACTATCACCGTCAATGAGGCGCGCCGTCGCTCAGATCGCCGTGAACGTCTCTATCGCAACAATGGTTTCCCCAACAAAGTCAACTGGCCCAGATAAGCAGAGTATCATTCTCTGTTTATCTGTCTCGGTCTATAAAGTGAGTACGGATTGAAAATGACAACATCACAGTCCGCGGTCGATGATCCAATCGCCCTGCGGAAGGAGATGGGGCCATATCAGCACCCCAGTAAAGCCCTCAGTATCTGGCAATTGATCAATACACTGATTCCGCTTGCAGGAAGCTGGGCGGTATCATGGTTTGCACTTCAGGTATCATTCTGGCTGGCGCTGCCGCCGATTGTTTTAACGGCGGGATTTTTGGTGCGGACATTTATCATCTTCCATGATTGTGGTCATCAGGCGTTTTTTGCCTCCCGCCGGGCCAATACTATCTGGGGTTACATTACCGGGATTTTGGCATTTACGCCATTTCATTATTGGCATCATGATCATGCCATCCATCATGCCGGATCGGGCAATCTCGATAAACGGGGTCATGGTGATATCTGGCTGATGACAGTTGCTGAATATCAGGCATCATCGCGATTCATGAAATTGTATTATCGATTGTATCGCAATCCCCTGGTCATGTTTTTAATTGGGCCGTTGATGCTCATATTCGTCTATAATCGTTTTCCATCGAAGAAGGCCAACCGAAACGACATCCGGAGTATTGTCATCACAAATGTAGCCTTTGCAGCGATTGTAGTCGGGCTGGGTATGTTATGCGGATTTCGAGAGACTTTTATCATCTATGGTCTCTCATTGTATCTCGCCTCGATTGCCGGTATCTGGTTGTTTTATGTACAGCATCATTTCGAAGATGTGTATTGGGAGCGCACACCGGGCTGGGATTTTGCGACAGCCTCGCTCGAGGGCGGATCGTATTATCGGCTGCCAAAAATCCTGCAATGGTTCAGCGGGAGCATCGGGTATCATCATATTCATCATTTCAACGCCCGTATCCCCAATTATCGTCTCTCGCGGTGTTATAAGGCAATCGAAACGCTGCAGGCGAGCCGTCCGGTGACACTGGCCGGCAGTTTGCGGACGTTGGGATATCGTCTCTGGGATGAATCCGAACGCCGCCTGGTCGGTTTCAAGCATCTGAAATCGCCTGCTTCTTCAAGGTAAATTTATTCCACTGCACTTGCTATCCACCTGTTTGTTCACTACTTTCGGGGATTAGATAGTCCACAAAGTGATTGCAGGCAGGGGCAGCTACATGGGCCATTACAAGCCGAACTGGTTGATATCCAGTACTATAGTTGCAATAGTGTGTCTTTTTATCCTCGGTTCGAAAGCATCCGGGGTAGTAATCACACCTCAAAAAAATATCGATTTCAGCTTTTCGTATCGGGCACGCATCGAATCCTGGGATAATGCCATCGGATTTGACAAGGATGCGGATGCAAGTACCACATGGCTACGAAATAGATTGAGTTATGGCATAACATACAAACCTTCTCCGACATTCGATTTCGGCCTCAAACTGACCGATGAATTCAGGTATTACTTGAATCCGGCGGGCCGCGCGTGCAGTTTGGACGAGATAGTTGTTGACCAGTTGTATGTCACCTGGCGGGAACCATTCAGAGTGCCGGTTGATATTACGCTCGGCCGTCGGAATCTGAAATTCGGCGAGGGCTTTATCATTATGGACGGCACCCCGCTCGATGGTTCCCGGACGGGGTATTTTAATGCTGCGCGTATCGATTGGCGGATGGATAACGCTCATCTGCTGTCGGCGTTTTACCTGTATCAGCAGGATTATGATACCTGGCTGCCGATCATCAATGATCAGGATCGGTTGTTGATAGAGCAACCGGAAGAGGGGCTCGGATTGCATTGGGCGTACGCTGCCGGCGGCAGGTCATATTCGGCATACCTTATTCGAAAAAATATTCATGATACCGACAACCTGCCAGTGACATGGGGAATAAACACACTCGGCGCTCGCCTATCGGCACCGGTTATCGCACAGCTCGGAATTACAGCCGAGGCTGCCTGTCAAACGGGCAAGCGAGATAATAATAATCTGTCTGCCTTCGGCGGATTTGCTTATACAACTTACTCGACCGGCTGGGCAATGAAATTGCCAAAGACTATATCAATCGGCGGGCTTTATCTTTCGGGTGATGATCCGGGTACTCCCGAATGGGAAGGCTGGGAGCCATTGTGGGGTCGATGGCCCCTCTGGTCGGAGTCGTATCTGTACTCGCTGCTGCGGGAAGAGGGTGTCGGCTACTGGACCAATCTCGCTTCGATATTTGTCAAAACCGCCATTAACATCTCCTCGAAGTCGAAACTCCTCTTGACCTATCATCATCTATTTGCACCGGAGATACAGGAGGCCGACAGCTATTATGGCGCCGGCAACCATCGCGGTGATTTATTTATCGCGCGGCTTGATTACGGTTTCGATGCTAATCTGACAGGCCATTTTCTGGTTGAACATTTCGATCCGGGGGACTTTTATTTCGACAGCGCCGATGATTATCTGTGGGTCCGTTTTGAAATCATGATGCAGTATTAGGAGACATAATCAGGCAGGAGATCAGATGCTTTTCAAAATACTCGTAATTTCAGCCTTCGCTTTCATGACCCTGATGATCGGTGTCATGGGTTTGCGGCGCACGAAATCGTTCAAGGATTTCTTTCTCGGCGGCGGTAAGGTAGGACCATGGATGACCGCCTTTACCTACGGCACGGCGTATTTTTCGGCGGTGCTGTTTATCGGTTTTGCCGGTAAGATCGGCTGGAATTTCGGGTATTCGGGCCTCTGGATCGCGGTGTGTAATTCGCTTGTGGGGGTTTTGGGTGTCTGGTGGTTTATGGGCAGGCGAATTCGCAGGATGGCCGAGGAATACAATGTCGCAACCATGCCGGAGTTTTTCCAGATACGATACAAGAGTCCGGCGCTGAAACTGCTGGCTTCGCTGGTTATCTTTGTCTTCTTTATTCCCTATTCTGCGGCGGTTTTCATCGGTCTATCATACCTTTTTACGGCCAATTTTGACATCCCGTATGCGGCGGCACTGGTGTTAATCGGCGGATTTACTGCCTCTTATCTGGTGCTCGGTGGTTACAAATCCATGACAATGATCGACATTATTTTCGGTATGATCATGATTGTCGGCGCTGCGGTCTTGATCAGCAGCACGATCTCGAGCGCCGGCGGTATGGCCAATCTGAATAATTTTCTGCATCATATCAATCCCAAACTGACCGGTGTGGTCGGTCCGCCGGGATGGTGGCCGCTTTTGAGCCTGGTGATTTTGACCAGTGTGGCGCCGTTTGCCATGCCGCAACTGGTCCAGAAGTTTTATGCCATCAGGGATAACCGATCGATTAAAATCGGCATGGTGGCTTCGACTATATTTTCGATAATTATCACGACGACGGCCTACTTCACCGGCGCGACGGCCCGGTTTTTTCTCAATCCGATCAATGCGCCTAATGCATTTGACAATGGCACCCCTGTCTATGATGTTCTCATGCCGGAGCTTCTGGCCAATGTGATCCCCTCGTCGTTGTCGGTCCTCATGCTGCTTTTAATTCTGTCGGCATCAATGTCGACTTTGGCCGCGCTGGTGCTGATTTCCAGTTCGACCGTGGCCAAGGATATCTATGCCGGCTTTATAAATCCATCAGTATCCGATCCTGTCCTGACACGTTTGATGCGCATTGCCAGCGCCTTGTTTGTCGTATTGTCGATTATTCTGGCCTGGATTCGGCCGGACAGTATTGTGGCGATTCTGGCGATTTCATGGGGGGCGATCGGGTCGGCCTTTCTGGGGCCGTTTATTTGGGGACTTATCTGGAAGCGGTGCAATGTTCATGGCGCGGTGGCCTCATCCGTGCTTGGGCTGGGCACCTGTCTGGTGCTGTACATCAAAGGGATGCCGTCGCCTGAATCGGGGACAATCGGAATGATTGTATCGTTTGCGGCGAATCCGATTATCAGCATATTGACACCTGCTCACAGTGATGCTCAACGATAAAGCGCGGAGGTATCGTGGCGACAACCGCTGTTATCCATGATCTCATCACGCCGATCCGCGAAATTATTGCATTCCGTTCACCTGATGTAGCAACCAGACTGCGGCAATTTATTCAGGAGTATCGCCGTTACCACGCCGCCCATTTTACCGGGGAATATCCTCTGGATGAAGCGGTTGAAGCACTCAGCCGGCCATCGTGGCAGCAGAAAGTATCCCGTTTCGATGTCGAATTATGGCGTCAGGCTTCCGATGAGATATACTCCGCAAGCACCAGCCTTCTGGGCCGTCTGCCCCATCCTGAACTGATTCTCTATCCCGGTTTTGGGAGTTTCAACGGACGTGTGTATAAGTTTCAAAAGCGTCCGGTCATCGGTTGCGCACCGGATTTTCCCCGGACGACCGGTATCAATCTCAAGGTATTGCTGGCACATGAATACGGCCATTTCATTCGCTACCACAGGACCGGAGTCCCGGGAGAGATATCGCCGATGTACCGGTATATTTACGAGGAAGGATGGGCGACCTGGTTTTCGATTCAACTGCTGCCTCATATTAGAAGGCGTCAGGTATTCATGTCCGGTCTGCACAAAGACATCGGGATGCCGGATCCGCCCGGCGGGTATTTGACCTGGTGCCGCAAGAACTTGAAAACGTTGATTGATGAAATCCTTCCACATTTAACCGATGATTCGCCCGAGACCGCTGCTCGTTTTTTCCAATGTGGACGGCTGAAGGACGATACCACTCCGATCCGAACCGGATACTACCTGGGATATAAAGTGATTGAAATGCTGACGGAGCAGAAGAAACCACGAAAGCTGCTGGATTCGCGTGTAAGCCGACCGCAGGTAGCGGCCTGGCTGCAGTGTTTGAGAGATCGCCTTTGATCCGGACCAATCAAGCCGTATCGTTTGGCTCTAATGCCCATATGGTTGCCCCTCGCGGGCCGCATCCCAGCATTTTCCTGTAAAACGCATCAGCTTCCGGGCTTTCGGCATCGGCAAAAACGCGGGTAACTTTTTTCTCTTTCAATCGATGGAGATTTTCAATATAGACGGCCGACCCCAGTCCACGTCGATGAAATTCTTTTGCACTTCCTACAAATACGGTTACCGCGCTATCAGTGGCATCATCGTATAACGCTGTACAAAATGATGCAATGTTGTCATCTTTGCTCACGGCCACAATATCCAGATCAGAACGATAAGACCGCGCTTTTACCAGATTGCGATACCATTCCCAGCCATCATATTCAGCATCCGGCTCATCGGGATGAAAGGCTGTCCACGACGCCCAGCTGCGTGCCGGATAGTCATCTTCACCTTCCATCGGTCGAATTGTGAATCCGGGCACAGTGTGACGTTTTGGCAGGGGGGCGTCAAGATCCCGCCACCAATGGTTAATATGCGTGCCGGTCGGAACAAATCCTGAACTGGCTAATACCGTCCTGCGGAGATCATCATTATCATCAACCAGTAGTGTCACTCGGGCTGATGTCTTTTTGTCCGGCAGGAAGAGATTGGAAACCACATAGTCAATAACCTGCGCTTCAAGTTCCTGTGATCGATATTGCGGATGGAAATGCAATCGGAAATGATTGCCGGCGATCCTGTTGACAATAGCCGCCTGCCGGTTATCCGGGGTTTCCCAGAAATGTACCGCCGATTCGAGCGATCCCACAACATTGCAGTTAGGTATCATGTGATACAACCAATGGTCGAGCCGGGTCGGGTGCCAGCAGTGCTCATGCCGATTGTTGAGAAGAAACGCCTCCCGTAGAAAGTAGCGGAAGGCACGGAGATCATCTTCATCACGATATGGACGTTGTCTGAACGTCATGGGGCAAGTTCCTTTTGAGCATATAGTCGTGCATATGTTATACAGAACAAGGGTAAAAAACACTAATTTTATGGCGAACCATGGTCGATTTATCATACATAGACGTTTATGCACATGTTATCATTTTGAGGTAATACCCATGACTACCCTGG
>CAZGLR010000110.1:0-11077 GCA_964526635.1 uncultured Ignavibacteriales bacterium
GGGGATCAAACTGGAAAATCAACTGCTCGAGGTCTGCCGGAAATGGGGTATGCGACTGGTGGGACCGAACTGCTTCGGTGTGGTCAACACTGCCCCCGAAGTCCGTATGAACGCCACCTTTGGGAAAGCCCGCCCCAAGCCGGGTAATATTTCCTTTATTTCCCAGTCCGGTGCGCTCGGCGAGGCTGTTCTTAACTTTGGCGATCAGCTCAATCTGGGCTTTTCCATGTTCTGCTCGGTCGGCAACAAGGCCGATATCTCGGCCAATGATCTCGTCGAGTACTGGAAAAATGATGACGCGACCAGTATGATCTTGATGTATATCGAGAATTTCGGCGATCCTGCGGCGTTCACCACAATCGCCCGCGATGTTACCCGCAAAAAACCTATTGTGGCGGTGAAAGCCGGCCGCACCACCCAGGGCGCCCGGGCGGCCTCATCGCATACCGGGGCACTGGCCGGAATGGATGTCGGCGTCGATGCGCTCTTCGAACAATGTGGTGTCATGCGCACTACCTCGATCGAGGAACTTTACGATATCGCCATGATGCTCTCCAGCCAGCCAATGCCCAAAGGCAACCGGGTCGTGATCGTCACCAACTCCGGCGGCCCGGGGATCCTGGCGACCGATGCTCTGGTAAATCTGGGTATGGATGTGGCGCCGCTTCCGGCCCGAATCAAAAACGAACTCAGGCAATTTCTCGCGCCCGAGGTTTCGCTTCACAATCCCCTTGACCTTGTCGCCGGCGCCGGTGCTCGCGAGTTTACGCTGGCCCTCGACGCTGTCAGTAAGGAAAAATCCTACGACACGATCATTCCGATTTTCGTGCAGCCGATTACAATCGATGAGGTCGATGTCGCGCAGAGTATCATTGAGGCCAAGAAAAAGACCGATAAGCCATATCTGGTGTGCTTCATGGGTGTGGGCTTCCGTTCTAAAGGCATCGAGATACTCATGGAACACGGTATCCCCGTGTATATCTTTCCGGAAGCGATCGCCAAAGCGCTGTCCACTGTCGATAATTACCGCAAATATCTTGAGCGTAAAAAGGGGAAGACGCCGGTATTCAAAGTCGATACCGATCGGGTTCGGAAAATCATCGATTCGCATCGCGGCGAACCGTCAATTATCGGCCAGGATGCTATGGAAATACTCAGTGCCTATGATATCCCTGTCGCCGGATACAATTATGCCTACAGCGCAAAGGAAGCCATCGACGCCGCCGATAAAATCGGCTACCCGGTCGTGCTCAAGCTGAATACGCCCAAGGTCCTGCACAAGACCGAGGCCAAAGCCGTTCGCGTTGATCTCCGCAGCGACAAAGAAGTACGGTATCACTTCAATGACCTTAAGAAAAGCGTGGGGCCGTTGAAAAAGGGTGAGAAATTCTCGGTCGCGATTCAGGATATGGTCACCGATGGCGTCGAGACAGTCATGGGTATGATCGATGATCCCGCCTTCGGGCCATTGGTCATGTTCGGGCTCGGCGGCATTTATGTCGAAATCATGAAGGATGTTTCCTTCAGTATTACGCCCTTAACCGAGCAGCGTGCCGACGAAATGATTCAGCGATTGAAATCATACCCATTGTTGACCGGATTCCGCGGCAGCAAACCGGTTGATATAAAGGTCATTAAGAATTCGTTGCTCAAGCTTTCCCAACTGGTGCGGGATTTCCGTGATTTCGCCGAAATCGACTTGAATCCGTTTATTGTATCAGCCAGAAAAGACTGTTGTAAAGTCGTCGATGCCCGTTTCATCTTCAAGGAATAAGCCCAATGGAGTTTCAACATGTCTGATGTCCGTGTCCGCATAGCCCCTTCGCCATCCGGGTTCCTTCATGTCGGCGTTGCCCGTACTGCGATTTTTAACTGGCTGTTTGCCCGAAGCCAGGGCGGTAAGTTTATTCTTCGTATCGAAGATACCGATGCCGCCAGATCATCCGATGAGATGGTCGATTCAATCCTCAAATCGTTCACATGGCTCGGGCTCGACTGGGATGAAGAACCGATTTTCCAGTCAACGCGGTTGGATATCCATCAGAAGTACATGAATAAACTGCTGGATTCGGGAAAGGCGTATCGTTGCTTCTGTACCCCTGAGGAATTGAACGAAAAACGGGAAGAGGCCCGCAATACCAAGGCTGATTACAAATATGACCGCACCTGCCTTAATTTGAATGAGGATGACATCAAGCAGAAACTTGACAACAGCCAGGAATACGTCCTCCGGCTGAAAATTCCTGAAGGCGAAACCCGCTTCGATGATCTCATCTACGGCGAAATGAAACGGCAGAATAAGGACATCGAAGATTTCGTGATATGCCGTCGCGATGGCCGACCATTGTATAATTTTGTCGTGGTGGTCGATGATCACGAGATGGGTATTACCCATATTTTTCGCGGTAATGATCATCAGACCAATACCTTTAAGCAGGTTTTGATTTATGAGGCGCTCGATTTGCCGGTCCCAAAGTTAGGACATCTCCCGCTGATTTTCGATCACAGCAAAAAGAAGATTTCAAAGCGCGACAAGGCGGCCAATGCCTCCGACTATGGCAACCAGGGGTATCTCCCCGAGGCGGTATTCAACTATCTCTGCTTGCTGGGGTGGTCACCCAAGGATGATCGTGAAATTTTCACTGTTGAAGAACTTGTTGAAATTTTCGACGTAAATAACGCCAATAAATCCAATGCTGTCTTTGACGAAGTAAAGCTGAAGTATGTCAATGGTGAACACATCCGGCGTAAATCGAACCATGAACTGGCAACTATGATCGCGCCGCTTCTGGTTCAGGCCGATCTGTCCACCAAATACGGTCTCGAGACACGCTGGCGCTACCTGATGGATGTTGTCGAACAGCTCAAGGAACGCTGCCAGTTGATTACAGATTTTGTCGAGCAGGCTGACTATTTCTTTCAGCCGCCGATTAAATATGATGAAAAGGGTGTTTCGAAAAACTTTTCACCGCAGACAGCCAAATGGCTCGAGACCCTGGCTGAACGATACAACAGTTTGAAAGAATTCACGAAGCCTGAACTCGAAGCGACATTAAAGAACTATGCGGAAGAACTGGGTGTCGGTGGAGGCAAGTTGATTCATCCGACCCGTCTGGCAGTTACCGGAACCACCAAAGGCCCCGGGCTGTATGATATTCTGGAAATGGTGGGAAAAATGGAAGTCGTCGAACGGATGCGAAAAGCTGCCAATTACATTAGAGAGAACATAAAAGATGAGTAATGAACCGGCCAAGACAGATAAATCGGAATTCGGACCCGAAACGAATTTTATTCGCGATATCGTGATTGCCGATCTCGAGTCGGGCAAACATACAACTGTCGTCACCCGCTTTCCACCGGAACCCAATGGCTACCTGCATATCGGCCACTCGAAATCGATTTGCCTGAATTTCGGACTGGCCAGAGAATTCGGCGGAGTGACACATCTGCGCTTCGATGACACCAATCCGGAAACCGAGGAAGAAGGATATGTCCGGGCCATCAAAGACGATATCCGCTGGCTCGGTTTCGACTGGGGTGACCGACTGCATCACGCCTCCGATTACTTTGACATATACTATGAATGGGCGGTGCATCTGGTCAAAGAAGGCAAAGCCTATGTTTGCGATTTAAGCGATGAGGAAATCCGTGAATTTCGCGGGACGGTGACCTCAGCGGGCAAAAACAGCCCTTACCGTGATCGTAGTGTCGAGGAAAACCTTGATCTGCTCGAACGGATGCGCAATGGCGAATTTCCCGATGGTTCGAAAACCCTCCGGGCCAGGATCGACATGGCTTCAAAAAACATGAAAATGCGCGATCCGTTGATTTATCGCATTCGCCATAAAGAACATCATCAGACCGGCAATACCTGGCCTATCTATCCGCTCTATGACTACGCCCACTGCCTCGGGGATGCCATCGAGGGAATAACGCACTCGATCTGTACCCTCGAATTCGACAATAATCGTGAGTTGTATGACTGGTTCATCACCAATACACCGGTACCGTCGATACCCCGTCAGTATGAATTCGCGCGGCTGAATTTGACTTACACGGTCATGTCCAAGCGCAAGCTGCTCACGCTGGTTAAAGACAGCCACGTATCAGGATGGGACGATCCCCGTATGCCGACCCTGTCGGGCCTGCGGCGCCGTGGTTATCCACCGGCGGCAATCCGGAAATTTTGCGATCACATCGGCGTGGCCAAACGCGACAGTGTCATCGATCTGGCGCTGCTCGAGCATTTCATTCGTGAAGACCTTAACAAAAACTCGCCAAGATATATGGCCGTGTTGCGGCCGCTGAAGATTGTCATCGAGAATTATCCCGATGATCTCGTCGAAGAGATGGATGCGGTCAATAATCCCGAGGATCCCGAGGCCGGGACCCGCAAGGTGCCATTTTCAAAAACCATCTATATCGAACGCAACGATTTCATGGAGGATCCGCCGAAGAAGTTCTTCCGGATGGCGCCGGGGCGTGAAGTGCGGCTGCGCTATGCCTATTTCATTACTTGTACCGATGTCATAAAAGATGACGATGGCCACATTACCGAATTGCGCTGTACCTACGATCCCGACACGCGCGGCGGTGATGCTCCCGATGGCCGCAAAGTCAAAGCGACCCTGCACTGGGTATCGGTTGAGCATTCGGCTGTTGCCGAAGTGCGGCTCTATGAAAATCTCTTTCTGTCGGAAAATCCGTTGGCACACGAAAGCGGCGACTTTACCAAAGACATCAACCCCAATTCGCTGGAAGTGTTGACCGATTGCCGCATCGAGCCGGCTCTGATCGATACCAAAGCCGGCGATAAAGTTCAGTTTGAACGACTTGGATATTTTTGCAAAGACGCCGATTCGACTGTCGCGGACCAGGTATTCAACCGGACGGTAACTCTCAAAGACGCCTGGGCCAGAATTCTGAAAAACCAGCCTCAGCCAAAAAAGGGGAAGTAGTCATGGCGTCCTCTGAGAAGGAAAAAATCGAGCGGGAAATCGCCAAACTTGAACAGCAGCTCGAAAGAGAACGTTTTCGGGGCCTGTTCCGGAACAGCGGGCTGAACCATACCGAACGGCGTCTTGAAAAGCTCAAAAAAAAGCTCAAACAGCTTGAACAGGACATTGATTGATCGTAGATTACCGGGCAAAACAGCAAAGGAAGATGAGATTATGGCATTTGACATAGCATCCGGAAAAGAGCTGCTCAAGGCGGCAATCAAGGGCGAAAAAGATGGTCATCGGTTTTATACTATGCTTGCCGATATGGCTGCCAACCCCGATGCCAAAACCAAGTTGAGTCGCCTGGCCGAAGACGAGCTTCGCCATGAAGAGGTGTTGAATGATATGTACAAGACTCTCTTCAAAGAGGAAGTCGGCCAGTTGCCGGAAAAGGGCATCAACGCCCTGGCCAAATTTTTCGATGGCTCCCACGCCAAAGGCAAACAAAGTGAACGCCAGTACATTGACCTGGCGATAGAAGTCGAATTGTCCGCCACCGATTTTTACAAAGACTACGCCCAGCGGGTCGAGGATCCGATTATCAAAGAAATCTGCGAGAAAATGGCTGATGAGGAGTATCGCCATTTCGAGATCCTCCAGGCTGAAAAAGACGCTTTGTCCGGTAACTACTACTGGTTCGCTTTCGATTCGGGAGCCCCGCTGGAAGATTAATACTCTTGGGGACCATATTAGTCTTTGTTCGTATAACAGATAAAGCCCCTGACATTAGAGCCGGGATATCACAGGCGATGCCCGGCGGCTGGTTCCTGTAATTCAGGGAGACAGCGCATTGGAGGAATGATGGCGAGTGCCCTCAGAGTAGGCGATCCGGCTCCTGAATTTGCCCTGCCTGCGCATACCGGTGAAAAAATCAGATTGTCCGATTTCCGCGGCAAAAAAAATGTCGTCCTGGCGTTTTTCCCGTTGAACTGGACGCCTGTTTGCAGCGGACAAATTCCACATTATCATGAAAAGATAAACCGTTTCAACGAACTCGATGCTCAGGTGCTGGCGGTCTCGGTCGATTCGATTCCCAGCCATCAATCATGGGTGTACACTATGGGCGGTCTCGATTACCCGCTTCTGTCCGATTTCTGGCCCCATGGCGACCTGGCTCAAAAATACGGCGTCTTTATAGACGATGCCGGACACAGCGAACGGGCATTGTTCGTTATCGATAAACTGGGGATTATCCGGTATATTGATATCTCCGATCTCGATGTCGAGCCGGAAATCAAAGACCTCTTCGCGGCGTTGGAACAAATACAAAACAACGTTTCTGCCAAATAACGTCTGACTCACGTCGTATCTCAATCGGATGCCTTGGTGCAGAAAGGATTGACACGATGCTTAAGGCGGGGGATACTGCTCCCGATTTCACGCTTGAGGGAACCGAGGGACCCTACACACTCTCGACGCGATCGGCCGACTACACTATCCTGGTTTTCTACGTCAAGAATAATACCCCCGGCTGAAATACCCAACTGGCGGCCCTTGAGGCTGCCCGGAAGGAGTTACATGATCTCGGTGCTGAAATTCTTGGCATCAACCCTGCCGCTGTTGACGCCCACGCCGGCTACCGTGACCGGAAAGGTTACGGCTTTCAGCTTCTCGCGGATCGCGACAAGAATATTGCCGCAGTTTTTGATGCGCTCGGTTTTGCTGAATTTTTTAACAAGCGTACTGTTTATATTGTTAATCCGGAGCGCCGAATTGTATTTTCAGAAACGGGCACGCCAAAACCGGAACGACTGATCGAGGCAATTAAGAAGGATATCGCACGGCGACATGAGTAATAGTAGCAACAGCGCAATATATGATATCACTATAATCGGGGCCGGCCCGGTCGGGCTGTATGCCCTCTTCTACGCTGGTCTCCGTAATGTCAAAGCCAAGATTGTCGAAGCGCTCGATGAAGTCGGCGGCGGGCTCAAAATCCTCTATCCCGAAAAATATATCTATGATGTCGCCGGCTTTCACAAAATTTTGGCCAAAAATCTGGTCGATGAATTCGAAAAGCAGGCCCGGGGGTATAATCTCCCGATCGAGCTTGGCCAGCGCGTGCTTGATATCAGGCATGATGATGAGGATATCATCGAACTCCACACCGAAAACAAAATCCCCCGTCCCCGCACGGCCATTATATGTGCCGGGATGGGAGCGTTTATCCCCCGTAAACTGAACATCCCTGACCTTGAGAAGTATGAGGACAGCGGGGTGTTTTACTACATCAAGGACTCATCGCTGTTCAAAGATAAAAAAGTGCTGGTCGTCGGCGGGGGAGACTCGGCGGTCGACAACGCTCTGATGATTGAACCACTTGCTGCCCAAATTAACATGATCCACCGGAATGACCGTTTCCGTGCCCATGAGAACTCGGTCGAGCAGCTCAGAAAATCGACTGTGTCGCTGCATTATCCGTTCTGGGAACTGAAGGAAATCCATGGCGAAGACAGGGTGATCGGCGCCACTGCAGTCAACACGTTCTCCGGCGAAGAGCAGTTTTTCGATGTCGAAATGATCGTGTTGAATCTTGGCTTTCTGACCAATCTCAAACCGCTTCGTAAATGGGGCCTTGAACTCGAATACAACGCCATCAAGGTCGATACCCTGATGCGCACCAACCTGCGCGGCGTGTTTGCCGCCGGCGATATTGTGCATCATCCCGGCAAACTCAAACTGATCTCGACGGGTACCGGCGAGGCCGCGATCGCGGTCAACAATGCTGTTCATTTTATAGATCCCTCACAGGAAATTGAGCCCGGACACAGTTCCCACATGCCCGAACCCGGCTCGGATACATAGCACCGTCATTGGCCTTTTCTTCAATCCTTGATTCACATTTGTAGCGACGGCTATCCCGACCTGTTGTTAATGAGAACTATTTGCCTGCGTTCAAGGACCGCGGGCCACCCGATCCGGCCGATCGGAATACCCGGGAAAATGTCTTTGGCGAGCGCCATCCGGCGGGTGGAGTCCCCCGGTGATGCATCGCTCAATGGGCGGCAGGAAGCCGCCCCTACGCGTGATTTTGAATTGGGGAAAATGATATCGAGCGTAGGGGCCGGGATCGCCCGGCCCGCTGGGAGATGGCATAATCGCTGTCGATTGAATTCTGCCACGCAACGGGCGAGGAGACCTCGCCCCTGCGACAGAAAATAATTACGAGTCAAGAAGCGGGACTATGGGTAATGCCGTTTCCAATAGTGCACTGGCAAATTCATCCTATGATAGACGCAATTCTCAAACTCCAATTCCCCAACCACCTCCAAACTCGCTTGACGGCGTCCGTTTTGCGCTGTACCTTAGGCTTCTTGCCTGACGGATTTTCCGTCAGATTACTACCGTTATGCGTATATATACAAACGCAAACGGTTGGAAGGGATAACTATGTATGTAAATGTACCCGAGAAATATCGTCAGGCCGCCGATAAAGACCTGACTGATCTTATCAAAGACGCTAAGTCGGGGCTGGGCAAGCAGATGGTTATCCTGGCGCATCATTATCAGCGCCTCGAAGTCGCGCTTCTGGGGGATCATGTGGGCGACAGCTATGAGCTGTCTAAAATCGCCTCACAGCAGAAAGAAGCCGAATTTATCGTTTTCTGCGGCGTACACTTCATGGCCGAATCAGCCGATATTCTCTCGGCTGATCACCAGAAAGTGTATCTGCCGAATCCGCTGGCCGGCTGTCCCATGGCCGACATGGCGGATATCGACGATGTCATGCATGCCTGGCAGCAGCTTCACGATATTGGAATCGGCGAAGAAACGCTGCCGTTGTCATATATGAATTCCGCCGCCAAACTCAAAGCCTTCTGCGGCCGAGAGGGCGGCCTGATCTGTACGTCATCGAATGCCAAAGCGGCCTATGAATATGTTTATCAGCGGGCCAAACGGCTCTTTTTCTTCCCGGATGAAAACCTTGGCTACAATGTCGGCCGATGGATGGGCATCCCCGATGAAGAAATTGTTGTATGGGATTTCCGTGATGACGAGGGCGGTATCGATCCCGAACAGCTCAAAAAGGCGCGCCTGATTTTGTGGAAAGGCCATTGCCATGTCCACACCAATTTCAAGGCGCATCATTGCGATACTGTCCGGGAGAAGTATCCCGATGTCAAAATCGTGGTGCATCCCGAATGTACCTGGGATGTTGTCGAGAAGGCCGATGCGGTCGGTTCGACCAAGTTCATTACAAATTATGTCGAACAGCAGCCGCCGGGATCGGTGATTGCAATCGGCACGGAAATAAATCTGATTAACCGCATGGCGCATCATTATCCCGATAAGAAGATTTTCGAATTGTCGGGGCAGACCTGTCCGGTGTGCGCCAATATGTATCGGACAACCCTGGCCGATTTGGCATATACTGTCGAAAATCTGGGGGTTTTCGACCGTATCGTCGTGCCGCAAGAAATAAAGGCCGATGCCCGTCTGGCCCTCAATCGCATGCTTGAAGTCGCCTGACGCCGGCCGCAGCGCCTGAACAAGATGAAACACAGCATACATTCCGCGTGGAGGTAATATGGCTTTTGAGGTGAAAGTTCCTCAAATGGGTGAGTCGGTGCAGGAAGGCACCATCGTCGAATGGAAAGTCAAAGTCGGTGATAAGGTCCGGCATAATCAGCCGCTGGTCGAAATTATGACCGATAAAGTCAATGTTGAAGTCCCGGCTGAAACGCCCGGTGTAATCAAGGAGCTTCTGGCTAAGCCGGGTGATGTCGTGCCGGTCGGTGCGCCATTGTTGTTGATCGATGCCGAGGGCGAGGAACCGCCGGAAGTTACCGAGCCGGAACCGAAGCATGAACCAAAAGAAGATAAACCGGCTAAAGAAGAGATCGAGACGCATCAGAAGGCCGCTATCCCGACACCGTCGCAATCGGCCGATGCCTCCTCAGTCAAGGCCATCCCCGGCGGCGGCCCCAAACCCAAGATGCCGCCTGCGGTACGAAAAATGGTCCGTGACCATGATCTGGATCCGTCGACTATTTCCGGCTCCGGCCCCGGCGGCCGTATCACCCGCGAGGATGTCGAAAAAGCCCTGGCCCAGCCCTCCGGCGCCACGGCGCCATCTCGCCCTGCGGCACAGCCGCAGCCATCGGCTCCGGCCATGCCGAAATATGCGGCGCCATCGGTAGGTGCCGGTGAAAAGGTAGAAGAGACAATCCCGCTGGCCGGTGCGCGGAAGATGATTGCTGACCATATGGTTCGCTCCAAGGCGGTCTCGCCGCATGTAACGACATTCGAAGACTGCGATTTCACCGAACTGGTCAATTATCGCCGCAAAGTCAAACAGAGTTTCCGTGAGACCTATGGCGTCAATCTGACCTTTATGCCATTTATCATGAAAGCAGCAGTCGAGGGCCTCAAGGAATTCCCGACTATCAATGCCTCGATGACCGATCAGGAAATTATCATCAAGAAATACTACAATATCGGCTTCGCGGTGGCCCGTGAATCCGGCCTGATTGTTCCGGTCATGCGCAATGTCGATAAGAAGTCCATCATTGATATCGCTGTTGAGATGAATGCGCTTGGTGAAAAAGCCCGCACAGAAAAACTGACGCTCGATGATGTGCAGGGCGGCACCTTCACAGTCACCAACGCCGGCATGTTCGGCGCCACAGCCTCGACGCCGATTATCAGCCAGCCGCAGGTGGCCATCCTCGGCGTACACAATATCTCAGAAAAACCGGTGGTGCGCGATGGCGAAATCGTGATTCGCCATATGTCGACGTTCGGCATGTCGTTCGATCACCGCTTGATCGACGGTCACACGGCAGTGCAATTCCTCCATCGCGTTATTGAATATCTTGAAAACCCGAGCAGTCTGCTTCTCAGGTTACGCTGATGACACGCAAGTTCTTCGGGTGGAAAATAAATCTCGGGAGCCGTGAGTATAAAGCGGCTCTCGACTGGCAATTGCGGATGGTGCGCTATCGCGAACAGGGCATGATCCGTGACACCCTGTTTTTTATCGAACACCCCGAAGTCATTACGGTCGGCCGCGATTTCGATCGTAAGGATATGGCCAAAATCGCGCACCCGGCCCGCGAAAAGAAATTCAAATTTTA
>CAZGLR010000111.1:0-11029 GCA_964526635.1 uncultured Ignavibacteriales bacterium
CCGTACCGCTGCCATGTTTACTATATAAACCGGACGATTTCCGATCTTCTTTACTATTTAGAAGGATTCCTGCCAGAGACTCTCTACTTGTCGCGATCGGTGTGTTCCATTGGTGCTGAATCATGGTGCGTTGCCTCGTCGGTCGGCAGCACCAGTTTGGGCGGAATAATCTTGAGCGGGCAGCGCTTCTCAGTTGTATTCTCGTGAGTTTTAGACCAGACGGCATTGACCGCCCGTTCCACATTATGATACACCTGATCCTCGCCGATGCGGGCCAGAAGGCCGGTGCGTTTCATCGTATCCGTCACATGATCATTGAGACCGGTAATGGAAAAACCCAGGTCACGGCTCTCCAGTCGCTCAATCAGAATCTCGAGCGCATCGACTCCGGAGGCATCGAGTTCATTGATGCCATTGCCGACCAGTATCACATGACGCAATTGCGGCAGTGAGGAGACTGTTTCGATCACTTTGCTTTCAAGGAAACTGACGTTGGCGAAAAACAGTGAACCGCCGTAGCGGATCACGGCAATGTGCTGACACTGACCCAGATCGAAGCGTTCACGATTGCGGAAGGTATGATCCCAGTGCAATGATAACAGGGCAATAGCCGGCTTGGTGCTGCGCAGCAGATAGAGCAGCAGCGACAACCCCACACCGATCATAATACCCCGATCAAGATGCGGTGCAAAGGCCAGGGTTGCGACAAACGTGATGACACCAATGATACCATCATATTTTTGTGCCCGCCAGGCATGAATGAATTGATTGACATTAATGAGTCCCACCACGGCCATCATGATGATTGCGGCCAGGACAGCCTGAGGTAAGTGATACAGCAATGGCGTCAAAAAGAGCAACACGATAGCCACGACAATAGAACTGAAGACATTCGACACCCCGGTCATCGCGCCGGCCTGGAGGTTTACCGCCGAGCGGGAGAACGATCCCGAGACAGCGTAGCTCTGGCTGAAGGAACCGACAAAATTGGCCAGTCCCTGCCCGACCAGTTCTTGATCCGGGTTGATTCGTTGTCCGGTTTTGGCGGCCATGGCCTTGGCGATCGAAATCGCCTCCATGAAGCCTAAAAGCGATATGATCATTGCCATCGGGAGCAGTTTGAGAGCGATCGATGTATCCCATGCCGGCAGACTGATGGCCGGAAGCCCACGCGGGATGGTTCCGACCACATTCCCTCCGGCGCTCACCGTCAGCCGGTCAGGATCCAGCGGTTTGTTTCCGACTTGCAAATAGCAGGTGGCTGTTTTCTCTGCTGTTTCCGGGAGCGACTCGTCCCCGGCATAATACCTCACCTGATCAGTGGATATATGGACACCCACAAGTATATGGTCGCGCAGAAACTGCCGCGTATCGCTTATTTGGGCTTTAACATGCTCAACTTCGAGGTTAATGAGTTCGATTTCATTTTCAAGCTGAATCGCTTCAGGGGTGCGCGTACCGACACCGGCGACGATTGTTTCAAGTTCGTGATTCTTTTCCAATCGACGATTCGATAATTCCTCCAGAGTATGATAGGCATCATTATACTTCGTTATGGCAAAACGATATTCGTCACCCGTAATCTGCTCCATATCAATAGTCATATTGCGCTGATATCCCACCGCCCAGGCTATCACCGTGGTGATCAGCACTGCGACGAGTACATTGGGTATGCGCGGATTAATCCGCCTGAGCACAATCATGGTGGCGAAGGCGAGGACAGCAAATCCGAGGGTCGGCCAGTGCAGGTGATCAACAGCCGTGACAATGACGCGCCAGATTGTTTCATAATGGTGCTCGGCGCTGTCAACCGTAACTCCAAAGATTTTGGACAACTGAGAAGAGGCAATAATAATGGCGGCGGCATTAGTAAACCCGCCGACGACCGGGTGCGACAGGAAATTGACAACCAATCCCAGTCGCAATACACCCAGGGTGAACTGAAAAGTTCCGACGAGAAGCGCCAGAATTATAGCATAGGCGATATACTGACTGCTGCCGGCGGTCGCAATCGGTTCCAGAGCAGTCGCGGTCATCAGCGAAACGACTGCTACCGGGCCGGTAGCCAGTTGATGGCTCGATCCGAACAGAGCCGCGATTAGAGGCGGTAAAAACGAAGCATAGAGGCCATAATATGCCGGCAACCCGGCAAGTTGGGCATACGCCATTGATTGCGGGACGAGGACCAGGGCGACGGTCAGACCGCCAATCAGATCGTGACGAAATTTGGCGGGGGTATATCCATCGAACCAACTAAGAAAGGGAAAGAGGACTGCAAACCATTTCGACTTCACGCGCCGGCCTCCACTGCGGTTGCAGAAAGTGCGTCTCAAACCAGTGGGATCATTTTGATGAGTACTCTCGAGCGTCTCAGTGACCCGCACCAGTTACAAACATGAACCTACTGCACCATGATCGAATTAGCAAGACTTTTTCCGCCGTAATTGCCTCGCTGAAGCACAAAATTTTGCCTGAAAATATTTTCATACGCGACTTGCGAATCCATATTGAAATCAATACTTTGAGGATGGGATAAAATTGACACCATGGGCGAAAGGAAAAAAGATGGCAATTATCGCCCTTTTCAGCGGTATCTATTGTCATAGTGACGAAATCGCCGACAATATCACGACTGCCCTGGCTTTAACGCGTGTCACTGAACTGGTTTTCAGCGAGACCTCGAAGCGGTTCGATATCTCTGTTGATGAACTCCGCAGTGCCCTGATCGGGGCCGGATCAATCTTTGGCAAATTAACCAATGCACGGGAAAAACATATCGCCTGCCTGCGGCTGGTCCTGGCCGAGATGATACAGCCGGACATGATTTTAGTCGAGGGATGCCTGAGCCATCTCATTCCCCGAACAATTTCACACGCCCTGCGGGTGTGTGTCATCGCTAATCATGATTATCGTCTGGGCCTGGCTCAGAAACAGTCGAATCTTTCTGAAAAGGAAGCGGATCGGGTAATCAACAGCAGTGATAAAGATAACTTCGCCTGTACTGAATTCCTTTTTGAAAAGCCGGCTTATGATGCGTCGCTCTACGATGTGATACTGCCAATGCATGACCGTTCGCCCGAGGAGGCTGCCGCCGCCATCTGCGAACAGGCGGCCGGTGATGCCGTAGCCACAACTGAGCGTTCCCGGCGCGCGGCCAGGGACTTCATATTGGCCGCCCAGGTAGGCATGCAACTGGCTATGGACGGGCTTTCTGCTGACGTGCACGCCGAACAGGGCGAAGTCATTCTTTCTATCAATAAAAATGTTGTGCGTCTAAAGCATTACCGGGAAAGCCTGATAAAAACGGCCGAAAAAGTCCCCGGCGTGAAATCGGCATCGACACGCCTCGGCCCGCGATATCGTCCCGCCTCGGCCAATCCCTGGTCGCGGATCGAGGGACCGCCAAAATTCATGCTGGTTGATGACGAAAAGGAATTTGTTCATACCCTTTCTGAACGTTTGAAAACGCGTAATCTGGAGGCGTCTATTGCCTACGACGGGCAGCAGGCCCTGGAGAAGGCTGATGCGGATACACCCGATGTTATTGTTCTTGATTTGATGATGCCGGGGATTGATGGCATCGAAACACTGCGCCGGCTAAAGCGATCTCATCCATCGGTTGAAGTAATCATCCTGACCGGGCATGGCTCTGAGCATGAGAAGCGAGAAGCAGAGGCATTGGGCGCATTTGCCTATTTGCGTAAACCGGTTGATATTGACATGCTGGCACGGGTCATGCGAGAGGCGTATGAACGGGCGGAAATGCGCGGCAGGCATACCGATGACCGGGATGAACATTGATGAGTAGTCAGCCTCAACATGAACCATCGGGAAATCACCGCATCTACGGTAACGTCTCACCCAATGGTGAATCGCCACGCGAGCAGAAGGGAGACGCTGAAGAACTGCCGATGGAGCTTGCCGGAGCGCAGTTTCCGCATTATCGGCGACTTCGTCGCAATGTTATTGTCGCCACGACTGTCGTATCCCTGCTGCCCTTAATTATTTTCACCGCCATTAGTTATTTTCAGGATCGCCAGGCCTATATTGCCGAAAATAAATTCTCAGCATATCAAATCTTATCGAACACCAAACGCACAATCGAATTCGTTATTGAAGAACGGCGTAATGCGATTGCACTCATGGTCCGGGAACAGACATACGATGAACTGACCAATGGCGACGCCCTGGCTAAAGCCATGCAAAATCTCAATAACACCTTTGGCGGATTTATTGATCTCGGCTTGATACGATCCGATGGCCTGCAGGCGCACTATGCCGGGCCATATGATCTGGAAGGGCGATCTTACCAAAACCAGTCATGGTTCCATGAAGTAGTTCTCCGGGGCAGTTATGTTTCAGATGTGTTCATGGGTATCCGCGATTTCCCCCATTTCGTGGTTGCCATCAAGCATGAACGAGGTCCCGGAGATTTCTTCATTATTCGCGCCACCATTGATGTCGATCTTATTAACAGGCAAATGGAAATAATGAGCCAGGATGCCCGGTCGGATGTTTTCATGATAAATCAGCAGGGTATTCTTCAGACGGAATCAATGTTCTATGGCAATGTCCTGACCACAGCCAATCTCAAAGTTCCCGTCGGCCCTCGCACGCGTGAAGTCGTTGACCAGGTTCAGACTGATGTGGGGCTGGCGATTTCAGGTTTCGCTTATATCGAGGGTACGCCATTTATTCTCATGGTCATCAAGCAGCTTGAGCCGCCCTTTGCCCATTGGGTCGGGCACCGTTCTGATATTATCTGGTTCCTGCTGGTCAGCTCTACGCTGATTCTCGTTGTCGTTTGGTATGGCGCCACCAACATGGCCCGCCATTTACGCGAGGCCGATATTCGCCGTGTTCGCGCGTTTCATAATATCGAGTATACCAATAAAATGGCTACGATCGGACGAATGGCGGCCAGTGTTGCCCATGAGATAAATAATCCCATGGCCATCATCAATGAAAAAGCCGGCCTGCTGCGGGACATTATTTCATATTCAGATGATTTCCCGCAACGGCAAAAAGTTTTGGGACTGGTGGATTCTGTCGAGAATTCGGTGGATCGCTGTTCCAAAGTCACACATCGTCTTCTTGGCTTTGCCCGCCGGATGGAAGTCCGCAAAGAACACATTGATCTGGAAGATCTTTTAAAGGAAGTGGCGAGTTTCCAAAGTACGGAAATTCGACACAAAAACATCGATGTTCGCTTTGATATTCAGGATGATTTACCGGCTATCGAAAGCGACCGGGGACAGCTTCAGCAGGTTTTCCTGAATATCTTCAATAATGCTGTTGCCGCCGTTTCCAACAACGGCGTCGTCGATGTTTCTGTGGCTACGCGCAAAAATGAGATCGTGGTTGCCGTCACCGACAATGGTGTCGGGATATCGTCGGACAATCTCCGCAACATTTTTGAACCGTTTTTCTCGACCAAGGGTGAGTTCGGAACGGGATTGGGATTGTCGATTACTCGGGACATAGTCGAGAAACTCGGTGGTCAAATCGATGTTGAAAGTGTGGTTAATAAGGGTACCCGCTTTATTATTACACTGCCGATCGAAAAAAGAAATTATGGAGCATAGTCGTGGGTGATTTAAGAGTATTATTGATCGACGATGAAGAGGAGTTGGTTGCGACTCTGGTCGAGCGCCTTGGATATCGAGGTATCAGCGCCGAATATGCTCTCGATGGATATGACGCGCTTAAAAAGTTAAATCAGTCAAAATATGGTGCAATCGTTCTGGATCTGAAGCTTCCGGGAATGGAAGGAACCGAAGTCTTGCGCCGGATATCCCGCGAACACCCCGGCGTGCCGGTTTTGCTGATTACCGGCCATGGTTCGGCCATGGACCGCACCCTGCCGCCGCCTGAAGGTGCCTTTGATTATCTGGTTAAGCCGGTCAAGCTTGATATTCTGGTCGAACGGATTCGGGAGGCTGTTGCAGCCACATGAGTACCAGAAAACCGCAGCAGGATCAGCCCGACGGCGGGCACGATGACGTAAAGTTTTTTGGCGTGATTACGGCGTCGGTGACTCATGAGCTCAATAATGTCATCTCTATCATTGAGCAGACGGGCGGATTACTCGACGACATGGTTGCGGGCGAGGAACAGGGTATTCCTATCTCCACCACACGCCTCGGGACTGTCTCGAAACAGATTCAGAAACAGACACAACGGGGCCTCGAAATCATCAGACGACTAAATCACTTTGCCCATGCGACCGACGCTGTCTCAATGGAGTTCGATGTCAATGCCATGATGGCAAACCTGATCGATCTCAGCCGCCGTCTTGCCGAACGGCGCAACGTATCGCTTGATTTTCAATCAGCATCGCAATCAATGACGATACGGGGACAGCCATTCACCGTTCAGAGGGCTGTCTTTGGCGCTTTGATGACGATGGTTGATCACGCTATTGACAGGTCTGCGATCACGATTTCCTGTACACCGGTGCAGAAACATGTTGAAGTTGCATTATCTGGTGAGGCGGAGGTACCTGAGGACACGGCATCAATCAAGCTCATTCCAGAGATAGTAGATACGTTTGGTGGATCGCTGATTCGCGAGCACTGCGATGACAAAACACGATTTATTTTCAGGATTCCCGGCCATGTTTCCACGAAATGAGAAACCGAAAACCCGGGATTCTATTGGGAAAGGAACCAGCTATGGCAAGTACTCGTATACTTTTCATCGATGATGAAGAAGATTTTGTCAGCGTTGTTTCCGACCGTTTGCGCAGTCGGGGCGTCAATGTTGACAGTGCCGGCACCGGCGCAGAGGGGATTGAATTATTCAGGCAACATACTTACGATGCTGTCCTGCTTGACCTTTCCATGCCGGGTATGGATGGGCTGGAAACGATGACGCATTTGCTGCAGATAAATCCGAAAGTTCAGATAATTATTCTGACCGGTCAGGGTTCGGTCGCGGCGGGCGTTGAGGCTATGAAGCAGGGTGCCTCCGATTTTGTCGAAAAGCCCGCCGATATTGGAGAGTTGGTCGATAAATTCTCTGAAGCCCAAAGTAAACGCCTTGAACAATTTGAGGCGGATATTTCCAACAAGATGTCAGATATAATGCGCAAAAAAGGATGGTAACAAGTACGAAGCCGGCGTCAATGCCTGGATTTTTGTGACATGACTGTGGTGTGCCATGATGACGAAGGGCTTGTGTTTAATAAAGCTGTAAACGGGGGGAAGGTCACTTGCGATTACGCCGCAGTAAAGCGCCATCAGATCGTTGTTTTCTAAGAATAAAGTGCTTCGGCTTATTATCGAGGACGCGGAATCCCTTCTGTTTCAGTTCATCAGTTACAAGATGCAGCATCGATTGAATTTCTGCTGTGTCCAGGTCGCCGTTTTTCCAGCAGTTTTCGGCATCTTCCCCTTTGACCCAATCGTAGAGGAGCACGTAAATCCGCATAATATCGAGCTCGATAGCTTTGACTGTCGATTCCTGATTTTCGGCCAGGAGTCTGCGATGAATGCGAAACCGGTACGTGTCACGACCCAGTTTCCAAAGTTGGTACTGCTCGGGGGGAGTAAAAATGGCCAGCGGCCGATGGGTCCGGATACGAATATGGTCAGGGCCGAAGTTGCCGTGGCGGAGTTCCATGACCAGACCGAATTCCTCCATGGGACTGTTGAAACGTGCGGCCGCGATGACTTCTGATGGCACATCCTCGGGAAACGTCGTCGCAACTATCAGCGGGACGTCCTGACCGACGTGAGAAGATTTAACGAGTAGATCGGCGGTGCCTTCACCAGCCAGTCAAAACCCATACTCATCAACAGATACCGGAAACGCCTACTTTCGGATCAGACCACTGTATATCCAAACCGGGTATCGTATGCTGCTATGTCATATGCTGAACCAGCGCTTCGTGAGCGGTACTTAAAAGCTTGACCGGGTCGATAGGTTTGTCGAAGACGGCATACGGCTCCCGAACCGCGAGATGTCGGCCGGCCAGCGCACTGATTATTATCACCGGAATTTTTCGCAGGTCCTTATGGTGATGCATACGGCGATACATATCGGTCCCGGTATCATGCGGCATCTGTAAATCCAGTGTTATCAGATCGGGCCGTTCGCTCAGGGCCATTTCGTAGCCCTCGCGACCGTCGCGGGCGGTAACTACGGTGTAGCCATCGTCCCAGAATACATGCATCAAGAAATCCATGACATCCTGCTCATCTTCGACAACCAGGACTTTTTTATTTTGCTGCATTCTCCATCAATCCTTCTGGGGTGCGGACTTTTTGGCCAAATGGGCTTCGACCAGGTCTTTAAGATGCTCCAGGGTGGCGGCGTCGGCGGAATCAATCAGGTTTTTCAGTTTGCTCTGGAGTTCGACTTCGCGGGCGGTGTTTGCCTCATCATCGGTTGTTTCGAGTCCCAGCAGTTTCTTGATAGCGGCGATATAAGTCGGTGGCTTGACCGGCTTTTCCAGGTACACACCCGGACCCGAAATAGTCAGTTCGCGCAGATCCGCTTTACCGAGATCATCGCGGGCATGGCCGGTTACAATCAATACCGGTATTTTTGACCACTCGGGATGTTTACTCAACTCCCGATAGAGCATCGCCCCTGATTTTTTGGGCATAACCAGATCGAGCGAAATCAGGTCGGGAATTTCAGCCTCGATTTCTTCGAGCGCTTCGAAGCCATCGGTCGCCGTGCGGACCGTGAAGCCGGCATCCATCAGGGCCATAGCCAGGTATTGGCGGACGTCCTGTTCATCATCGACCACCAGAATCGTTTTGGCTGCAAGATCAGACATACGCACTCCGTTTATTTTTTCTCGACATCATTATTTTCTTTTCGACCGGCCCGGTACAATTCGAGCAGCCGCTTCCGGGGGAGGTTTATCGTAAACTTCGATCCTTTTCCCTTCTGCGAATCGACCCGGATGTATCCACCATGTTCCTTTATAATTTTGTGGGTGGTCAAAAGCCCCAGACCGGTGCCCTGGCCACCTTTGGTGGTGAAGAATGTAGTAAAAAGTTTCTGCTTAATTTCATAATCCATCCCGGAGCCGTTATCACTGATTATAAACTTCAGCGCTGAGCGCGAGACCTCCACCGTGATTGTAACCGTACAATCCGGGCGCTGACACATCTGGCAGGCGTCGATAGCATTCGATACCAGGTTGGTCAGGCAGGTATGAATTCCTTTGGGATCAAGTGGAAATTCGCCGTTGTCCTGATGATAATCGCCGACCAGTTTGACACCTTTCTCCCGGGCGATCTCGCAATACAACTCGACAATTTCATCGACCAGGGTTTTGGGGTCGATTAGTTGCAGATCGGGCAGGCGACCCTTGGCGAAACTGAGAAAATCTTTCACCAGCGAGGTAGTTTTAGTCAAATTGCGTTCGAGCATGCTCCAGCCCTGATCGAGCATTGAGGTATTGTTGTTCTTCAATGCCCGCTGGACGATATACATCCCGCCCTCGAGACCCATAAGGATGTTTTTGATACTATGAGCCAGTCCGGCAACCGTCTGCCCGACCGCGGCCAGGCGCTCGGCCTCGATCACTTCCCGTTCGAGCTTCTTGATCGCGGTGATGTCGGTAGAAATTTCAATCACATGCGGGATATTTTGCACATCACGGCTGAGCGGCGCGGTGGTGAGCATATAATGTGCTTCATCGCCCTGGCGCTTGACGCCGATCTGGTTGGAATGGTGCACCTGACCATCTTTAAATGATTTCGCAGCCGGGCAGTTGGGGCATTTGGTTTTGCGTTTTTTATAGACTTCATAGCATTGTTTGCCGCGGACATCACCGAATGTCTCGCGGAAATTTTCATTGGCCCGGATAATCTTGAAATTGCGGTCGATCACGGTGATATAGCATGGCACCCGTTCGAAAAGCAGTTGATATTCGGCCTGCAGTCGTCGCATATCGACAATATCGCGGGTCATGGCGATAATATAATCGACTGCTCCTTTGCGTTTCTTTCGCAGCGGCGCATGATGCACCACATAATGCGCCTCGGTGCCGTGCTGATCCACGCCGGATTCATCGCTGATGCGAACGCGGCCGTCCTGGAAGGTCAACTGCGCATTGCAGCCCAGGCAGGGCGCCTCGAGATTCTTGAAGACTTTATAGCACTTCTTCCCCTTCCAGTTGCCGAAATAATCGGCGAAGTTACCGTTGGCTTCGATGATAGTAAAATCACGGTCGATAATGGCAACATTGAAGGGTACCTGTTCGAACAACCCATGATAGAGCCATTCGCCCAGCTCGTCCTGATTCCTGTCAGTGTGGGGGCGTCGGGATGCACTCATGTCGTCTTCCCCCGCTTTTCGGAAACCGACGCGCTCCCGGTCAGACCGCGGCCAACAGCGTCGATGAAAATTTCAATTGCAATCGGCTTATCGATACAGGCAACCGGTTGTTCAACGCCGAGCGTTGAGATGATTTTTTCGGCGTCAAAATCCTCCTCCTTGACCATTCCGCTGACAATAATAACCGGGATATGCCCAAACCGAGGACTTTTTTTCAATCGCTGGTAAAATGACACTCCTGATTCGCCGGGCATCATGATATCCAGACAGATAAGATCCGGCTCATGCCGCTGCGTTTGCGCCCAGCCGTCATCGGCAGTACCCGCGGTGACAACGGCGTAGCCATGGCTTTCCAGGACGGCCGTCAGGTATTCGAGGACGTCCTGTTCATCATCTATGACGAGTATTAATTTATTCACCAACAAACCTTTCCGCCATCTTGTGCAGTGTTTCATTGATCTCTTGCGGAAGTACGACATGATTATATGTCGTGTCATAGTCGTTGCGCGAACTGGCCGCGGCCAGGTAGCTGTCGGAACGAGCAGCATGACACGTCGGACAACGGGCCAGCTCGGTTTTCTCATGGCCGGCATCGAGCAGCCCCTGGTGGCAGGACACACAGAGACCATGCATGGCATCGCTGTATGACGGCGCCATGTACGTATCCACCGCCAGAATAGCCTCGGCCGGAACCAGATCATTGTGGCATTTATCGCAAGTCTCCGCGGTC
>CAZGLR010000112.1:0-10981 GCA_964526635.1 uncultured Ignavibacteriales bacterium
TCAATCCCTTCATACAGGTTATTGTGCTGACCGCCTATGGTACGGTTGAGACGGCCGTGGAGGCTATGCGATCGGGAGCTTATGGCTATTTGACCAAGCCGGTCAATCTCGACGAGCTGCTGTTGAGTCTGAAGCGGGCCTTTGAGCAGAATCGACTGATCTCCGAGAATGATTTTCTGCGCCGGACAGTCGCCGAGTTCGAGGATATGCCTGAGATGATCGGCGAATCCCAGGCTATGATGAAAGTCCGTTCGTTGATTTCCCGTGTGGGACCGTCGGATACCTCCGTTCTCCTTACCGGACCGTCGGGGTCAGGCAAGGGCCTGGCGGCCAAGTTAATTCATGAGTTGTCCCCCCGTCGTGAAAATCGCTTTGTGGCGATTAACTGCGCCTCATTGCCGGAAACGCTCCTGGAATCTGAGTTGTTCGGCCATGAAAAGGGCGCGTTCACCGGGGCTGATCGCAAGCGGGCAGGCCGTTTCGAACTGGCCGATCAGGGAACAATTTTTCTGGATGAGATCGGCGATATGTCCGGCTTCATGCAGGCCAAATTACTGAGAGTCCTGGAAGATGGTGTCTTTGAGCCGCTGGGTTCGGAAAAATCGATGAAAACGGACGTGCGGGTGATTTCGGCGACCAACCGCGATCTGGATATGCTCATGGCCGAGGGTAAATTCCGCCGTGATTTATACTTCCGTATCAACACGGTAGGTATCGAAATGCCGCCGCTGGCATCGCGCGACCGTGATATCATCCAGTTGGCGCAACACTTCCTTGAACAGGCTGCCACGAAGATGAACAAGCCGATGGAGGGCATCTCCGACGATGCCGCCGGATTGCTGGCCTCGTATCCCTGGCCGGGCAATGTCCGCGAACTGCAAAATGTTGTCGAACGCGCAGTCGTCCTTTCGGTCGACCCCATTATCGGCCGCGATGACCTCCCCGGACTGGAGGGCCAGAGTACTCTGGCGCCGCGTGCGGAGATCGATACCCGCCGGGTGCCGTTATCGGAAATCGAAAAAGAACATATTACACGGGTTCTGCACGCCGAAGGCTGGAATATGCAGAAATCCGCCGATATTCTCGGGATTCATCGCAATACCCTGCGGCAGAAGATCAAGGAATATGGCCTGGAGCAGCATAAGTAACCGGGATTGTTTCCGGTAGAATATGGTTGCCAAATCGTCTTGAATTACCAATACTCAATTTACTGTAAAGAATTCAGTCGCCGGTGGCGATCTGGTAAGTAGAAACGGCATCCTATGCCGGATTGATATATATGGAAGATATTAAGCTGTCACTTTCGCAATCGGGACCGTCGGGAGAACTGTCGGTTATTCGGGTCGATGGTGTTGTCGATACTATCACCGCCTCCGATCTCGAGCAGGTGATTGCGTCACTGGTCGGTCAGAGTAAGTATAAAATCATCGTTGATCTCGGCGGTGTTGAATACATTTCATCGGCCGGCTGGGGTATTTTTATCTCCCGCATTCAGGAAATTCGTGATCATGGCGGTGACATCAAACTGGTCAACATGATTCCCAATGTATATGAGATTTATGAATTGCTCGAGTTTGACAATATCATCCCGGTCTATGAAACACTTGAGACCGGAAAAAAAGCCTTCAATCTGCCCTCCGACGTCGATCCGAACGGCGAAAAGATATGGAAAACCGATAGATCTGCAGTTCCGGAACCGGGGATGGCTATTCAATCAGCTATGTCACCCGGACGGCGCGGCAGTTCCGAGACGCGGGCCAATTCACTGGATGACCGTCTGGAAGTCAAGCCGCGCACCAGTGAGGAGTTGATTATTGCGCTGGTTATCGAGGATCCCTTCCGGTCTATTGGCGAACTGAAGCAGGAGATGGCCGCCCGGGCACCGGAGCTGGCCGTCGGCTGGTGGAAGATATGGGGGATACTCCGTGCCAACGGTATCCTCAGTCGGCGGGCACGATTCCAGCTGGCGCGCCGAAACGCCCGTTAATCACGAAACAAACCTATTATTTCACTGCACAGAGTTCCAATTCATTCGTATTTCTCTTATAGAAGTACCTCCTCAGGATCGGAAACATCTCAGCACCTGTTTCCGTTCATGAAATCCGCCCGCCGGAGTGCTGTGAGTACATATAACCTATTGACAAGTAAGGCATTTGGGTTACCTTACACGTAAGCAGCCGAATCGCTCGTTGGGATAAAACTCCATGCGCGTGTCAATAAGCAGACTTCTGAATATCATACTTGCCCTATGGATTACCGTATCGGTGATCCCAGCCGAAAACAGAATGCCCGGTTCCGATGATGATTTTCGTCCGGGGCATCTATTGCTTCTGGTTAACGACGGTTACGTCCCGACGGTCAGGTCGCTTTTGCCCGATGTTCCCTTTGCAGATCAAAAAGCGTATTCTGCATGGGACGTCGTATCGATCGGGTCCCGGTATGCCTCCAAAACCCCGTCAATCAAGTCGGCGGGAAAAGAATTTTTGAAAAATATCTATCTCCTGCGATTTCCGGACACAACCGCAGTGCCGGATGTCATGCGGCAGATAGGTGGTCACCCCGAGGTCAGGATAATTGAACCGGATTACCGGCTGCAATTATTTGACTGGCCGTCGGATTCACTATTTTCGAGGCAATGGTACCTGCACAATACAGGTCAGGAATATTATGCTATCGAACGTATTCCCGGAGTCGAGAACGATACGCTCTATCTGACTACCGGTATGCCTGGCGAGGATGTCAATCTGGCTTATGTCTATGACAATCCCCCGCCGGACAGCGCTCCGGTCATTGTCAGTATTATCGATACGGGCGTTGATGTCGAACATCCCGATTTGGCGGAACGCATATTTGTCAATAACAACGAAATCCCTGACAATGGTGTCGATGACGACAACAACGGCTTCATAGATGATTATCGCGGTTGGGATTTTTCCGGTGATTCACTCACCGTCACGACAATTAGTCCGGATAATGACGTCAGCGACTCAATAGGTCATGGCACTCATGTGGCCGGTTTGGCTGGAGCCGTACCCAATCAAATCGGGATCGCCGGATATCCCGGGAATATAAAAATTCTGCCGGTTAAGATTTTCCCTAATGGTTTCGTTTCGATCGCCATTCAAGGCCTGATTTATTCGGCCGACATGGGCGCCCGGGTGCTCAATGCTTCCTGGGGATATGCCTATGAATCGGCAATTTTACAAGAAGCCTTCCGGTATGTCGAAGCCGCCGGGTGTCTGCCAGTGGCCGCTGCCGGGAATTTCGGCAACAGCAATCCGGTGTCGCCGGCCGATTTCCCCGAGACATTCACTGTGGGCGGCACCAATTCCGATGGATATATCACTTACTTTTCGACCTACGGGCCATTTGTCGATATAGTCGCACCAGCCCGCGATATTCTATCTCTGCGGGCCGAGGGTACCGACCTGTATCCCGATGAACCCGGATTGCGTATTATCGCCGATAATTATATCATCGCCGATGGCACTTCTATGGCGGCGCCATTGGTGGCTGGAGCGGCGGCCATGCTGTTGTCCTACACACCCTGGATTGATCTGCCGCGCCTGAAGGAAATCCTGACCCAATCGGCGGATGATCTGGTTGATCCCTTTAATCAGGGTGATTCGTTACCGGGTTATGATACGCTGTCGGGGTGGGGTCGGCTCGACGCTGGTGCGGCCCTGCAAATGAGTCTGGAGCCATCGGCCTATCTTTCACAACCAACGGCGGGGGCTATTGTGATCGATTCGGTCGCGATAACCGTGACAACGACCGGCGGCTTCAACGGCCTGCTTGAAGTTGAGTATGGCGAAGGAAGCGACCCCGGATCGTGGACACCTTTGGTACAGATCGACAATCTGAATGACCCTGATTCAACTTTCTATTGGGATCCGGGCAGCCTGAATGGCCGATACACGCTGCGCTTGACATCATCGCTGGGTGAATACAGGGTGCCTGTTATAATAGTAGGCGAGAACACGCTGATTATCTCCGAACCGGCCGAGAATCAGACCTATCTGTATACCGCATCAATAGCGGGGACAGTGCAGGGGAGCGACTATGATTCCCTTATCGTTTCCCATCGCCGTACTGACCTGATGGCCCATACGACGCTCGGTGTCTTTACGCGTTTTTACTTTGATGAGCAGATCACCGCATGGTCAGTCACCAACATGATGCCCGGATCGTATTATGTCCGCCTGCGGGCTTATTTCGGGAGTGAAATCCGTGAGGATTCGGTTCGCATTCAAATCGAATCGCTAATGCGCGATGGTTTCCCGTATGAGTTACCCGGCTTTGCGGCGTTCTCGCCGAATACGGCTGATATTACCGGCGACGGCATCAAGGAGATTGTCGTCGGCTGTAAATTCGGTGTTCATGCCATTGATATTGACGGCAACCTGCTCGATGGTTTCCCGGTTGACCTTGCTCATGATATGCGGTCGATGCCGGCCTTCGATGATGTCGATGGCGATGGTCTGCTGGATATAATTATAACCGGCAATAATCGGGTTACCTGTCTTAACTACCGGGGTGAGCACCTGCCGGGCTGGCCGCGAAGTACATCCACCGGTCAGGCCTATTATTCCTATCCCATACCGGTAGCCGGCGAGTTTTTCGAACAGGAAGATTCGGTCATTACCTATATGACCAAGTACGGGGAAGTGCATGCGTATAAATTCAATGGCGATTCGTACTTCTACTCTCTTCAGGGTCTTTTCTCGGCACTGAATCCCACCATATTCGACACTTCGCTTTTTACCGGTCTCTCGATACCGTTTTTAACAGCGACCGATCTCGATTACAACGGCTCATCTGAAGTTATCAGTATTTATAGTACTACCGCGGCGCCATCGGGGATTTATATCTGGAATGGTCGCAACGGCCTGGCGCCGTTTGACTGGGAATCACCTCTGTTGCGGCCGATCAGACTGTCTGAAGGCGGGATGCTCGCTGATATCGACGATGACGGTTATCTGGAAATAATTATGGCTGGCATCGATACTAACCGTGTTGCCAACATCTGGGCTATAGAGTTCACCGGGGAAGACGTCCCGGGCTGGCCGGTGACACTGGGTGATTTAAGCGATTGGCTGGGGACAAAGCCGGTGTGTGCGGATATCGATGGTGATGGCTCCAAAGAAGTCATCATCGCCTATTGGGGGCTGGATATTGCCCGAATTTATGCTTTTAGAAGCGACGGGACACCATATACCGACGTTCCGGGAAACAACGATGGCGTCCTGATAAATGTCCCCAATACGATGGCCAATTTGATTGTCGCTGATATCGATGGCGATGCTGTACCCAATATCATCGGGCGTGGAGGATATGTCTTCCCCGGCCAGGGCTTTGAACATATTTATGCCTGGGAGCCCAATGGTGATCTAACACCGGGCTTTCCGATTATTACGCCAACCCCGGTATACGAGGTGACATCATCCTTTTTCACGCCGGTGGTTGATGATCTGGAGGGGGACGGTCAACTGGAGCTGCTGATGTGCGGAGATAATCGCCAGCTGTTTGTCTACAATCTCAACGCACCAGCAATCGAGGAAGCTCTCACCTGGCCACGCTTCGGCGGTGATATTCGTAACAGTGGTATTAATCCGGCTCGCCGTCTGCCAACTGACATTGACGACGATCAAGCGATAACTCCCGCTGAATTCGCCATTGATCGGATATATCCCAATCCGTTCAATCCGGCCACTACGATCCGTTTTGCTCTGGACCGTACGCAAAATATCAAATTGATCGTTTATAACATACTCGGGCAGCAGGTGAGAACACTGGCCGACGGCCGCCACCAGGCCGGTCTGTATGAGTATGTTTGGGACGGCAGCGATGATCGTGGAAGTTCGGTTGCTTCCGGTCTCTATTTCGCCCGCCTGCTGGGGGATAGCGACCAGGTAACCAGAAAGATGGTCCTGTTGAAATGAGAAAGCTGCTGGCATATATTGTCCTTGGGTGTCTGATCATAGTCAGCGGTGCCGCCGCCGATGATTTCATCTATCACGGATCGTTTCTCTGGAATGATGTCCGGGCCATAGTCCATGTCGACGATTTTTTGTATTGTGCCTTTCATGATGGCGTCGGTGTGGTTGATTTGCGGCTTGATTTTGCCAAGAAAAAATTGACCACCAGGGTGCAATTACCGGAATTGCCGCTGCGTTTGCATCGCTTCGGCGACCATATTGCAGTCGAGCATGAATCGGGACGGATCACGATTCTCGATATTTCGCAACGTGAAGCACCGGTTGTGTTGGGATCGTTTGTTCCCGATCTGGAGTATCGCGATGTGCAGGGCAGCGGCGATTATCTGTACCTCGCTATGGGCTACTATGGATTGTTCCGATATGATATTTCTGATCCCTCGAATGTAAATTTCAAAGACAGCAGCATGGTGGGAATTCATGTCATTGAATTGCAGCAGCATGGTCAGCATTTGCTGGCACTGGATGATTACAACGGTGTTTTGCTCTATGAAGCTGACGCTGATACATTATTACCGGTCAGTTCGCTGCTCCTGCCGTATCGTGCCACGACATTTCTGGCTGTCGATGATACGGTTTATGCACCGCTTCATCCCAACGGCTACATGGTTTCGTCCCTTACCGATCCATTGACTCCCGAATATATCGAGATCCGGCAGTCGTTTTTATTCGGCCAGAATATTGAAAAAACATCGCGTGGCCTGGTCCTGTTTAATACCGCCAGCGGGTTTGAGTTGATTTATGGTTCCGGGGATACCCAAACGGACAATATTTATCAGTTCTCCAATATTACCGGCTATGGTGATGTCTATCAGTATATGGGGCGTGATTATTTTGCTGTGCCGACTGAATCACGAGGATTCGCTATCTATGATATCGTTGAACCTGAAAGTATCATGATCAGCAATCCGGCTTTTTCCTATGCCTATCCCGGACCGATCACACAGGTGATGTTTCATAACGGTCGGCTGCATGTTGTCGGGACCAGTAACTGGTATGAGCTGTATGACCTGTCGGATCCATCCAGTCCGGAACGAACCGGCAAACTCATCAATCCACCGTTTTCGCCGGCCGGTGTCTGTACCAAGGGTGATACCCTGTTTATCGCCGATTATGAAACCAATTTGTATTTTAATGCTGTTGACGATGGTACCGGCGATCCGGAAGTAATACTGCCCCTTATTCCGATCTCAACCGGTATCGGGCGACCGTTTATATATCCTGACTATTTTCCGGATGGCGATTTGCTGTACACCCATAACATTCGTAAAATCAACGGGACGTTTCGGAATGACTCGACTTTCGAGAATAACCTGTACGACTGGACAATAATGGGCGATGTCCGGGCCGCGGTTTTCGGGCCATCGGTACTCTATGTCGGGCTGGGCAAGGGACTTCTGGCGGCATATAATATTACCCGGTTCGGTAATCTCGAGGGTGTCTCTACACAGAATATTACCGGCAAAGCCAACATGATGCTGATTCACGATTCCCTTCTGTATATCGCCGCCGGGGGACTTTTGACATATTCGATTGCCGATCCGGGGCATCCCGTCCAGGTCGATTACGATCTGCGGACGGGAACAGTACACTCGCTGGAAATACAGGAATCATGGCTTATTTGTGGTGCCGATAACGGCATCTATATTTATTCGATTGAAAACGGTTTACCCGAATTGTTGTTTTCCGGCGGCAAACCCGCGATGACGGCCGATTTGTACGATGGAATTCTGGCTGCCAGTGATGGCTACTCGATCAAAATTTATTCGCTTCCGGTACTTGATACCGATGATGACGTGCTTCCGATTGATATTGCGGCATCGCCCCGCATAGTTGGCTATCCGAATCCATTCAATCCTGATATCACGCTGAAGCTGCAAAATTTTCAGGCGACCGGAGAGCCGATTATTGTATCGGTTTTCAATATTCTGGGTGAGCGGGTACGGGAGCTGCCGGTAGTCACTGATTACAGCAATTCGACTGTCGTGCAATGGGATGGCACCGACGATCGGGGGCAGCGGGTGGCCAGCGGCTTATATCTGTTTCGGGCTGCCGATGGTACAAACACCGCCACCCTGAAAGCGATCCTGCTGAAATAAACCTGCGATCTTTTCGTGCGCCATGGTGTATACAACATAATGGTGTGGCAATCAATTCCATTAAAGGCTTGACAGATGCATGGATGACCTCGTAATTGGTTGCAAAGCTAAGGAGGATAGACTATGAAATTATTGAGCACGATTGCTGTTCTCGCCCTCTTTTGTCTGCTGATAGCCGTTCCGGTGCAGGCCAAAAAAAGCGGCGAAATAAAGAACGATGTGTATACCGATAGCGACTTTGGTTTTTCGATCATGATTCCGGAAGGATGGTCGGCCAAGGTCGGTAACGCCAAAGTGCCGTTGAAATTGACGCTAACACAAAAATCATATCCGGTGCCGCAGGAATTCCAGGGCGGGTCCAAGCGTGATTACGCCCAGATTCCGATTATGTCGGTACTGGCCGACACCACTGCCATGGATCCCCATGGATATATTGAGTATCTTCGCTCCGGCGATCGTGATGATCCCCGAATCAAATATTTCCTGCGATATCTCGATATTATCGGTGGTATCCATGATGTCGAGACGCATCAGAAACTGACCATTAATGATCATCCGGCAAGCTTGCTGAATGCCAAAGAGGCTTATGTCAAGCAGGTTGCCGAACTTGGTTCGGATGTTGTTGATGAGGTCAATGATTATCACGGCGGCAGCGTGTTCGCCATCAAGAATGGTAACACTATTGTTGTTCTCCATCTGATCTGTGAGCGCGATTTCCATAAACCGAATCTGGAAGTGCTGCAGGCGATGGTCAACAGCATGAAATTCGAATAATCCCGCCTGTAATGAGAAATAAAGTCATACATCACCCGCCGGACTGTTTTTGCCGGCGGGTGTTGTGTATCTAAAAGATATGCGTGTGGCGGCAACATCAGTGACGGAGGCGATAATGCAAAAGCTATGGCGAATTCTTCCGATACTCTGCGTTCTTTTGTGTGCTCAGACACAGGCTGAATCGGCCGGAGTCATCACAGAGCAAACATTTACCGATCCCTATTTCGAATACGATTTGACGATTCCCGACGGTTGGGACGCGGAAATCGCCACTGATTCCACCGGATTGCTCCGTCTGGTATTATACAATTCGGATTTTCCGTTACCAGCGACCAAAGAATCGATTCGCCCCAACATCCTGCCGCCGACGATCTATGTATTGGCCGACACGTCAACCCAGCGGCCTGAGGAGTTCTACCGGTATCTGGCATACAATGGCATCGAAAGTCCCCAGGACGAGGCCTTTCTCGAAGCCATGCCATTGCTTGACGGCAATCATCATGTCATCGAAGGCACCACCATGACGCATCGGCACAAACATGCCCTGCAACTGGAAGTGCGCCGTCCATTTGAAGGCGACCTGCCGATTACCGGTTCCGATCGGACAGTTGAACGTAATACCGATCTGGCCGGCCTGTTGTATTTTATGCGTCGCGAAAACAAAATCGTGGTGTTGCACTGCATGTGCGAACGGCCCCATGCTGAGGAGTTTTTCAAGACTTTTGAGGCAGTTTTCAACAGCTTCGAATTTAATGTCCCCGATTCGATCAAAAGTGACAGTGATCCCTTCAGGCGCCGGTGAGGATAATCATCCGGATTTTATATTGACGGCATCCGGCAGGGCTGTTATATACTTCCTTTGACATTTATCGCCCGTATCACGGAGGATGTATGTGGTTGTTCAGGGCATTGTTAGTCGTCCTGCTGGTCGCTATTCTGCTCGGTTTTTCAGTCTATAATGCAGGGGAACGGGTCGGGGTGAATATTCTCAACACCCGCTACATCAATGTTCCGCTGATTTATGTCGTTTACTGGGCTTTTATCTTCGGCATGCTGGTTTCGCTGGTAATGTTTGCGACCGTCTATTTCAAGCAGTTGGGCGAGATACGGAAATACAAACGAGAAGCGGATTCGTTAACTCATGAAATCGCCGCCCTGAGGAATCGACCGATTGAAGAAGCCGCAGATTCGTTTTTGTCAGCGGGGAAGGATGAGAAAAAATGAACACGGCTGTAATTATTCTCATCGTCTTCGCCTCGCTGGCGGTATTGGCTGTTGTCGTTTATCTCATGCAGCGGGCCCGCACGACTCCCGAGCGTCCCTTTCCACAAGCTTACATCGATGGTCTCAAGGCTATTTTGTCGGGCAAGGACGAACAGGCCTTTATCAAGCTGAAAGAAGCGGTCAGTGTCGATACCGACAATATTGATGCCTATATCCGGCTGGGTAATATCTTCCGACGGCGCAAGAACCCGCAGCAGGCGCTGCAGGTCCATCGTGATCTGACCTACCGGGCCAGTTTGAGTCGTGAGGAAAAATACGAAATTCTGACCGGATTGTATCTTGATTTTGTCGACCTCAAGGATGATACCTCGGCCATGAAGGCCATCGAAGAAATCCTGACAATCGAACCGAATGACCGCTTCGCCACCGAGCAGTTGCTGCGCCATTATGAAAAGAACGAGGACTGGAAGGAAGCTGCCACCCTGCGAAAGAAACTCGATAAGCTGAGCGGCGTGGATTCCAGTCAGATCATGGCACTCTACAAGGTATTCGAGGGTAAGGACCTGGTCAAACTGGGCGATCCCCATCGCGGGCGCCTTTTCTTCAAAGAAGCAATCCATTTCGACAAAGCCTGCCTGGCCGCCTACATTGAGATTGGCGACAGCTATTATGACGAGGGCCGTCTGGAAGAAGCGCTCGATTACTGGACAAAAGTGATATCGGTCAAACCGGATAAGGGCCATATTGTCTTTGAGCGGCTGAAAAAGGGCTTCTTTGAAGTGGGTCGCTATGGCGAATATGCCGATGCCCTGGCCGGTCTGGTTCAGGCTGCACCGGACCATCTCCCGGCCCGACTGGAATTAGCCTATTTCCTGGAGAAGAAGGGTG
>CAZGLR010000113.1:0-10980 GCA_964526635.1 uncultured Ignavibacteriales bacterium
GTAGCCCGCGAGGGATGCGAAAGCATCGCTCATGAGGGCGACGGAGGGGTGGAGCTTCGCCGGGATACTACCGGTAGCTGGGTGCTGCCCGAGATTGAGGGTGACAATAAGGCCTCATCTGATAATCCTGCCGACTGGTGGCTGCATGAACTGGACATCTCACTGGGAATTATCATCCTGGAGCAGGCGGATTCCACGCATCGCTGGGACTCGGTACGCGTTTATGCGGAGATGCAATCCGAAGACGGCACCGTCTCGTTCAGGCTCGATTCGCTGGGCGCCAAGGCCAGCGATGAGCGGCTGACGATCACACAGGCGTCAGCCCGGGCATCATCGTTCCGGAAGAAGTTAACAATTCAGGACGCAGCCCTTTGTACTCCGACATCATGCGTTTACTTTTCAGCCATGGCTGATCAAAGCGACAGCTTATGGGCGGAAGTGACGATAGACAGCAGCCGGATTACTCTGTATGATATCGTCAGCCTGATCGATGTAAAGTTGCGGGGACAACTCGAAATAGCCGGGACAGTATATCATCAGTATGGCATCACGGGCGGCGATGTCTTGATTAAGGGAATGTTTGAGGATCGTTCGTTCGACTCGCTGCACATGCGTTTTCGCCTTGATGACGGGACGATTTTTCTGGATACCCTCACCGGGCGGGTATTGTCATCCTGTTTAATCGATGGCTTCGGTCTCTTCAACCTGGTTGCCGATCCCGAGGGATATCGGCTGTCTGCGACAGTCGATTCATTTGATCTCAACCATCTCCTGTTTAACACATTCCGATCCGATATCAATGGTTATATCGAACTCAATGGAAGAGGATTGAGTGATGAGAATATGGCTATTGATCTGGCGCTTAATCTGGATGAATCCCGTTTTGATCAGTATCATTTTCATTCCGGTGGCGGGCAAATGACCATTTCAGATCAGGGCTTGTATTTCTTTCCGGGATTCCATGTTATGTATCACGGCAACCGCTTTGGCTTTGACGGTGACGTCGAATTCGACGGGTTGCTGGAACTGCGGGGCGAAGCGGATTTGACGAATCTGGCGGCATTTACCAATCAGCTCTTTATTGCCGAACCGGCCGGCCTGCTGCAGGCCGATTTCACGCTGACCGGCCCCACGGCCGATCCCCGCTTGAGCGGCGAGGCGGTTTCTGATTCTCTCTGGTTATACAAGTTTTTTTCGCGTGATGTTGCCGGTAGTTTCGACATTCGCCGTTTCACCAGCGCCGGCCGGTTTGGCGACGTGGCGATCTCATTTCTCGATGGCGATGCCTGGACGTTTCCCTATGATTCAATTGAGGCCTTCCTGTTGATCGACAGCAATATATTGTTTATCGACAGTACGCGGATCTACAATTCGTTCTCTAACTATTTGGTAGAAGGCCAGCTTGACTATGCCGCGTATCCACAGAAACTGCTTTTGACGACGGCGGATATCAATTTGTCCGGACAGGGATTCAGCGCCGCTGATGTTCAGGAGATGTATATTGATTCGAATGGCTTTCTGTTCGAGAGTATCAATCTGGAGACATCGGATGGGACTGTCGCGGTCGAGGGCCGGGTAAATTTCGACCGCAGTTATGATCTCGAATGGGATATCGATCGTGTTTCACTGAGTACCTGGGCGGCCCTGGTGAATGATACGCTGACGATCGATGGCAAACTCTCAGTTGCCGGCCTGGGCGGCGGGACCTTCGGGAATGCAACCCTCACAGCGGATATCCGTATCGACAGCCTGGCGTATTTTGATCTGAACATGGGTGATCTGGTCTCGTCGCTGACGTATCAGGACAGTATCATGTTCATCGATTCTGCGGTACTGTTGTCCGATGACGGCCGGTATGCGATTCTCGGAGAGATACCCATGGTCCTGGCGCCGGGACGACGCGATGGTCTTTTCTACGAAGACAGTCTCTGGCTTGATCTCTCAGCTCATGACCAGTATATGGAACTGGCAGCATTCTTGATGCCGAATGCCGATTTTATCGAGGGTGATTTCAACGCCGAATTAACCCTGACCGGAACGCCCGGGGAGCCGCATCTCGATGGTCAGGCGAGTTTGAAAAACGGCACTATCAAGCTGGCGGTCCTGCGGGATCCCCTGCGCAATGTCAATCTCGATATGAGCATGGCAGATCAGGATATGACGATTGAATCTTTTTCGGCAACATCGGAACGCGATGCCGACGCTAAAGAAGGCGGGAGGCTCATGGCCTCGGGGACGATTGTGGTCAGGGAACTTAATGAATTCGAGTATGCTCTCTCGGTGCATGCCCGGGATTTCCCCATCAGCTATGAGCTTGGTGAGGTCTATGGCGTTGCCAATGCCGATCTTTCGATTCAGGGACAGAATCCGCCGATAGTCACCGGTCGGGTCGATATGGAATCGGCCTACTATCGAGAAAATTTCTGGGCCGCCAAAACCAACTACAGCTTGATCGATGCTATTCAGCCCGATAAAAGCTGGAATATCGATATCGCTGTTGAATTCCCCGGGAATACCTGGGTGAAAAACGACCTGATCGATGCTGAATTTGCCGGTCGTCTGAACTTCCTTCGCGAGGATGGCGAGTATAATTATCTCGGGACGCTGGAGATTGTTCGCGGCAAATATTTTCTCTATACAAGAACTTTCCGCTTCGAACCCGGCGGCCAGATTATATATAATAATATCGAGGAACCTAATCCTGAACTCGATTTGACTATGACAACCCGCATTCGCAGCCAGAACGAGTATTCCAGTTTCGAAAGCGAACGGACCTACAGCTATGAACTCCGTCTTCAGGTCGACGGCACCCTGCAGGAACCGGTTATCACGACGCCGGACGACAGCCGTATATCATCGGAAAGCCTGATCCCGACGCTGGTCCGGGGATATGAGGGGTCACCATCGGGCGACGGTTCCGGTCAAACGGGCGGCAGCGCCATCGGCGAAGGCATCGGCGGACTCCTGGCCGGGCAGTTTGCGCTGCTCGGTTCTCGTTCATTGGGCGTGGAAACATTTGAAATAAATCCGGCGCTGGGCGAGGGGCTGGATCCCTCGGGAACCAGATTGACAATCGGGTCATATGCGCTGCCAAACCTCTATATCTTCGGGAGCAGTTATTTTGACGTCGACCGGGGGCAGGAGGTCGGTTTGGAGTATCGCCTTGGCCGCAACTTCGTATTCGAAGGCCGCCGCGATGAAGAAAACCTGTATCATTTCAATTTCAAACTGAACTGGGAATACTGACAGTTCGATGCGGACGTATGAAACAATTGTGCTGATGGTGTGGACGGTCTGTCTGTTATGGATAAGCGTATCTCATAGCCATGCGCAAATGAATCGAGCGGATCGTCTGTATGCCGCCTGGATCGCCAGCGAGCCGGAAATCGAGGAGATCACGATTGAGGGCAATGTTCATTTCAGTGATGACAAGATCCGTTCGGTGCTTTATGCCCGCAAGAGTTCGTTTTTTAATTTTCTTCGCGGCGGAGCCCGGCATCGTGTACAGCGGTATACCGTCTACCGCGATACGATCGAAATAAAGTATGTATATAGCCGGGCCGGGTATCTGGGGATTGATGTTAGTGAACGGATTGAACCGGTCGGTGTCGATTCCAATGCCCATATGTATATATCGATTGACGAAGGGAATCAATATATCATCGCAGGACTGACTCTTGAAGCCAACGATTCGCTGCCGTTTTACCCGCGACTGCTGGAGCGCACCGAGAACCTGGACGCGGGTGACCCGGTTGATCCGGTGGCGATCGGGAATATCAGTTTTGACTTAAAGACAGTGTTTGCCAATAACGGGTACCCTTATGCCAGTATTCAGATAGATGTCGATTCCTCGGCCGGAGCATCCTCGACTCTGATCACATTCAGGGCCTATGAGGGTCCCCTGACACGATTCGGGGATCTGCATATTTCCGGATTGGACCGGTATCGCCCGTTTATTGTACGGCGCGAGATTGTCTTCGAGAATGGCGATATCTATCGTCGAAAGGAAATTATCCGTTCGCAGAAGCGACTGTATTCGACCGGATTGTTTAATACCATTACGCTGGAGGCCAAAAATGTATCGTTCGATGATTATGGCCCGGCGCAGCTTGATACCATGCCGGCGTTTACCTTTTCGGCACGGGAACGCCCCCCGCATTTCATAACGCTCAAGACCGGTGCCGGTCAGGATCCGCAGCAGGACTTGATCTGGGATTTATCCACATCATGGGGTAAGCGTAATCTGTTCGGTTCCCGCCAGATTGAGGTTTTGCTGCAAACCCGGTATATTATATTCACCCAATGGCGGCCATTAAATCACCGTTTCCAGGCCAGCTACACCGAGCCCTGGGTGTTCAATATTCGTCTGCCGCTGACTTTGGCCGGTTTTTTCGAGCCGGGCGTGAAATCACAGATTCAGCCGTCGAAAATTCAGCGCTGGGGATTTTCACTGACCACACGCAAAGAATGGGAAGAAACACTCTTTGCCTCGATCTCGGCCGAATACGAAAATGTTAACGTCTATGGCGTCGCCGAAGAAGAGGCCCAGGCGATTCGCGATACAATTCGTGTACGTCGGAAGTTGACAGTCAATGTCTTGCGCGACACACGAATCAACAAATTCTTTCCCAAGATGGGCTCGTATACGACCTATTTCGCACAACTGGTCGGCGGGCCTCTGGGCGGTGATGACAGCTTTTTCAAGCTCGAATGGTCCTGGGCGCGGTATCAGCAACTGATCGGACCGACAATTTACGCCACTCGCCTGAAAGCCGGCTGGGTCAAGGAATTCGGTCAATCGTCGCTGGTGCCGACCGATGACCGTTTTTTCATAGGCGGGGCCAACACCATACGCGGTTTCGAGGAAAATACGATTGGACCGCGCAGTGAAGATGGCGTCAATGTCGGCGCCAATGCCTACGCTATTTTCAATCAGGAGCTGCGCTTTCCGCTTTTCTGGCGATTTTGGGGGTCGTTGTTTACCGATATGGGCAACGGCCTGGAATCGTTTTCTCAGTTTGATTTCAGCAGAATGCTGTTTTCATATGGCGCCGGCGTGCAGATTGTTACACCGGCCGGTCCTATCCGCATAGATTATGCTCATCGTATTGAAAACGGCATCTACGTCGAAGATGACCGTTTTCACTTCACTATCCTCTATGCCTTTTAGGCAATCCCGGACCATCTGTATATAATGGATTGACACACACGCTATTTGGCTTATATTACGAAGCTGAATGTCTTTAACTGAGTTGAGGTTACATCGAAATGGAAAACATCTATCTGGACCATAACAGTACCACACCAATAGATCCCCGGGTTATCGAAACCATGGTCAGTGCAATGAATGATCTCTGGGGAAATCCCTCGTCGGTACATAAATTCGGTCATAAATCCAAAGTGGCCATGGACGAAGCCCGGGAGAAAGTTGCCGCGATCATTGGGGCCGAGGCATCGGAGATTTACTTTACCTCCGGCGGTACCGAAAGTGATAACCTGGCGGTCAAAGGCGGTGCGTATTTCAATGCCAAAAAGGGCAAGCATGTCATCACGACCAAAATTGAGCATCATGCCGTGCTCGAAACAGTCCATTTCCTTGAAAAGCAGGGGTTTGAAGCCAGTTACCTGGATGTCGGTCAGGATGGTGCCGTGACTGTTGAGACCTTCAGGGAAGCCTTGACCGATGAAACCACGCTGGTGTCAATCATGCTGGCTAACAATGAAACCGGTGTCCTGCAGCCGGTTAAGGAAATCGCGTCAATATGCCACGAGCGAGGCATCATCTGCCATACCGATGCTGTCCAGGGTGTCGGCAAAATAAAGGTCGATGTCAAAGATCTGGGTGTAGATATGCTTTCATTATCGGCTCATAAGTTCTATGGTCCCAAAGGAATCGGTGTCTTATATGTTCGGCAGGGCAAGCGCATAACGCCATTGTTCCACGGTGGTGCCCATGAAAAGCGGCGTCGGGCCGGTACGGAAAACCTGCCGGCGATTCTCGGCATGGCCCGGGCGCTGGAGATTGCCGAGTCAATGCGGGAAAACGAACACCAGCGGCTGACTGAATTGTCTGAGTATTTTATCGAACAGGTGCAGAGCAAAATGGCCGATGTGTATCTCAATGGTTCCCGCGAAAACCGGATACCTTCGACAGTGAATTTGTCCTTCAAGGGTGTCGAGGGCGAGTCGATTATCCTGTCGCTTGATCTAAAGGGCGTGGCGGTATCATCGGGCTCGGCCTGCACGTCCGGCTCACTTGAGGGTTCGCATGTCCTCAAGGCGATGGGTATCGATGATTTGCTGGCCCAGGGTTCGATTCGATTTTCGCTGGGGCGTTCAACTACCCGTGAAAAAATCGATTACACGGTAGCGGTTTTGCCGGAGATTATCGACCGCCTGCGCTCAATGTCGGCGGCCTATAACTGATCCAACCGGATACTTTACGAGTCCGTATTATCTGACATGACCAACTCCAATGGCAACAGAAAAGTGCTGGTAGCGATGTCCGGCGGTGTTGACAGCTCGGTCGCACTGCTGATTTTGCGTCATCTGGGCTATGATGTCGTCGGGGCCACGATGAAGTTGTGGGATTATGGCGACGTCGGTGGCGACAGCCGCAACGATGGCGGCTGCTGTGATCTGAACGCTATCAATCGAGCCCGGGCGGTCTGTGCTTTACTGGATGTGCCGCATTATGTTCTCGATTTCACCAAAGAATTCAAAAACACCGTTATCGAAAACTTTGTCAATGAATATCGCCACGGCCGGACACCGAATCCCTGTGTGTTGTGCAATACCGAGATCAAGTGGGAGTTGTTTTTGAAACGGGCGCGCCAAATCGGCTGCGACGCGATCGCTACCGGTCATTACGCCCGGATTGGGATCAATTCCAAGAACGGCCGCGGGATTTTGCGCAAGGGCGTGGATCATACCCGTGATCAATCATACGCGCTCTGGGGGATTCGCCAGGAGGCGTTGACGAGCACCCTGCTGCCACTGGGTGGTTTTATCAAAAAGGACGTGCGCCGTCTGGCTGAAAAAGCTGGATTGAAAACAGCTCACACGGCCGAAAGCATGGAAATCTGCTTCGTACAGGATAATAATTACGAACGCTTCATTCGCCAATGGCTGACTGAAGAAATCCCCTCGGGGGAGATCGTCAATACCGAGGGCGAGGTAATTGGTCAGCACAAGGGGATACCATTTTATACTGTCGGACAGCGCAAGGGACTGGGTATCGCCCACTCCGAGCCGCTGTATGTGCAGCATATTGATCCCGGCACCAATCGCATTACAGTCGGTGAACGGAACGTGTTGAGCTGTCAGGATATGATTGTCTGCAATGTCAACTGGGTGTCGTCGGCGCCGCGCTCAGAGGCTTTTCAGGCGGCGGTGAAGATTCGTTACCTGGCCGCGCCGCAGAAGGCGACAATTACGCCCCGTCACGACAATACCCTGCGGGTTGTCTTCGATGATCCCCAGCGGGCGATCACCCCGGGGCAGTCGGCGGTGGTCTATGATGATGATATTGTTCTGGCCGGCGGTATTATCGCCTGATCCTTGCTGAGGACAGCAACTGATTCTTGTTGATACCTGTCTTCTCCGCTCTATCTTTGTATAATTCATTATCTATTCAAAGGAGAAGCGATTATGCTTAGGTCGACCTTTCTCGGTCATGGATGTGTCCTGTTCAACGATGGCAAACAGGCGGTGATCCTTGATCCGTTTCTAAACGATAATCCCCAGGCAACGGTCAAGGCTGAAGATGTAAATGTGGATTATATTCTCGTCACACACGGGCACGGGGATCATCTGGGCGATGCCGTCGAGATTTCAAAACGATGCAGCGCCACGATTATTGCGCCTAATGAACTGGCTATATATGTTGCCGGCATGGGGGCGTTGTCACACAATATGCATATCGGCGGATCATATCCCTTTGAATTCGGACGGGTCAAGTTAACGATTGCGCATCATGGCTCCGGGGCCGGTGATTCCGGGTTGATTTATACCGGGCCGCCGTGTGGATTCGTATTCGATATGGGCGGGGTGACGGTCTATCATACCGGTGATACCGGTTTGTTCCTGGATATGAAACTGATCGGGGAATTGCATGATATCGACCTGATGTTTGTCCCGATCGGTGATAATTTCACGATGGGTATCGACGATGCCGTGAGGGCGGTCGAGTTTGTCGGCCCGAAAAAGGTCGTCCCAATGCATTACAAGACCTGGGATATTATCAATGCCGAGCCGCAGGAATTCAAAGCGAAGATCGCGGCCGCCGGATCGAAAACGGAAGTGATTATTCTTGAACCGAATCAATCGGTCGAATTGTAAACCACTCCGGGGAGAGTTGTATGAGTGAAGAAAAGAAAAAAGCCGAATCATCGAAATCAGAATCAAAAAGCCGCGGAATGGGATGTGTGGCCCGGCTGATCGCGGTTATCGTCGTCTTAATCATTATTGCAGTCGTTGTGGTACGATTGATGTTTCCGGCCGAGCGGATCCGTCAGGAAATCGTCGATCGCGCATCGGCGGCGCTGGGGCGGACGGTGGAAATCGATGAGGTCTCGCTTTCGCTCTTCCCCGGACTGGCCCTGGATATCAAGGGATTGCGCATTTATAATCCACCCGACTTTCCCGGAACCGAGTTCGTGACAGTCAATCGACTGCGGGCCGGGCTCAAGCTGATGCCGCTTTTGCGCAAACAGTTTGTCTTTAGCGAAATCTCGGTCGTGCACCCGGTTATTCGTCTGCATAAGGCGGCCGATGGCCGCACTAACTGGTCGTTTACGATAACGCCCGACGAGCCGATCGAGACGCCGATGGGGCAGCGTGATCAGGTCTCATCTGAAGAGGCGGCCATGTCGGCCTTCGGCTTCGACTGGGCCAAACTCAGCGGCGGAGATATTATTTATACTGATGATACCGACAGCACCCGGTTATCCCTCACCAATTTCACCCTCGATACCAGAATGCAGCTCGATGAAGCTGGCACAACCGGTACGGCCCTCGGGAAACTCCATATTCCAAGTATTGAATCGAATCTAATACCCGAGGATGCCCCACTCGACCTTAAACTAACCTATAATGCCTCTATCGACTTTGCTCATACCGATATCATGCTTGACAACAGTATGATTACCATAAACGGCATACCATTTGAGGGTGAAGCGACCCTGCGCAATTTCACTGATCCGTACTCGCTGTTCGTCAAACTGCGTGCGGCCGGTGTGGAGATCGAACCGCTTCTGACTTATATCCCCAAAAACAGCGGATTCAATGCCGCTGCCCTCCGTCTGCAGGGCAATCTCACCGGGGATATTGAAAGCCGTATTGAATTCGCTTCGGAACGCAAGCCATATCTCAGTGGCCGGCTGGTGGCATCGGAACTGCTGCTGGGGTACCTGACGGTCAATAATCGGGCGACGTTCGATTCGCTGGCGGTGGCGTTTTCATTTGACTCGGTTTCGTTTACATCATTCGGCGGTTCATTGACCGGCCGTGATTTTGCTGTTTCGGGACTTGTCAAAAACTGGGATAACCTGTACTTCAATCTCCAAACCAGCGGCGGCTACAATCTGGCCAGTGCGGCGGCATTTCTCGATCCCGATATACGGCATGAATTAAGGGGTATGGCAACCTTTGACCTGAAATTGACCGGTTATAAGGCCGACTGGATCAATGCCGAAATGTTCGGCTGGTTCAGGGCCGACAGTGGGTATTACAACAATGATTCGTTGACCTCGCCATTGACGCGCCTGGACCTCCAATTGAGCTTCAATCGGGACAAAGTGAAAGTCGATACGCTCTGGGCCGAGTATCCCGGGGTGCGGATGGGTCTGTCGGGGAATCTTCAGAACGGCCTCGGCCATCTGCTTGCTCCTGATGGCGGCCACCCGAAGCCATATCTCTCATTTAAGCTCCATGCCCCATTGATCAATTACGATGAATTGATACCGGCGGACTCGCTGACGCCCGAAGAGGCGGCCGAGCCTGAGCGTCGCACCGATACGACAACTGTTTCGGCGCCCATATTTCTCCCGGATATCGAAGCCGGTGGAGCGGTGGTGGTAGACACGTTCCAGTATAACTGGGTGAGTTTTTATGATATAGCCGGCGACGTAAGTTATAAGGACGGAATCATCACCTATACCAATGCGACCGGTCGTGTCCTGGCCGGTGCTGTTTCATCCAATGGAACGGTCAATATTAACGATATGTACAACCCTGTCGTGAAATCCGAATTTGTCGCCAAAAATGTACAGGCCAATGAGTTCATGGAGGCCTTCGCCGGTCTCGAGGGGCATTTGTACGGCAAATGGGACTTAGAAGGGGCCTTCGAGACGCGCGGCCGAAGGATGGATAAGATCATCTCGAGTCTCAATGCTACCGGCACTGTGAACATGGCAGACGGCCGCATCGTCAATTTTGACATCATCAAAAAGGCCTCACAAAAGCTTGGCTTTAAGACCTTCGATACCGAAGAATTGAACAACCTGACTTCCGATGTTATTATTCGCGACGGCCGCCTTATTCTTGACGGCACCAAAGTTTTGACAGATATGGGGGACTGGACTTTGGGCGGAGCGGTCGATATGGAAAACAAATCGCTTGATCTCGCGGTCAAACTGTATTTGTCCCCGCAGTATTCCGATGATTTTAAAGCCCTGGGTAATTTACTGCAGGACAAGCAGGGCCGCATCACCGTGACCTTCGACATTACCGGAGATTACAAGTCACCAAAGATTTCGGACCTCGGAACCGATACAGATGTGGTAAAGGAAAAAATCGAGGATGTGATCAAAGAAGGCGCCCAAAATCTCCTCGATCGCTTTAAAAAGAAAAAGTAAATGATCTTCTCAAAAATCTATGAAGATGTCAAAGCGATTTACCGCAACGATCCGGCGGCGAAGAATATCGAGTTTATTTTGTACCCCGGCTTCCATGCGATATTCTTTCATCGCTTTATTCATT
>CAZGLR010000114.1:0-5239 GCA_964526635.1 uncultured Ignavibacteriales bacterium
AAACAGTCCTGTGCGTGAATCGCACTGTCCGTATCCATTCGACGGCCGAAGTTCCGGAAGGGATGCATATCGAGCTGTTTGGCGGCGATGTCAGGTATGTGAAGCATGATCATCGTGATCCGACAGGCCGGGGGCATCATCATCATGGACACAACGAGGCATCGTATAATGACTGAATTTTTCTCGGCGGTGGGACACTATGGTTTCCTGCAGGCGGCATTGATGACCGGGATTCTGGCCTCGATCTCATGCGGAATAGTCGGAACCTGGGTTGTAACGCGCCGCATCACCTACGTGGCCGGGGCGATTGCACATTTTGTGCTCGGCGGTATGGGCGCGGCCCGCTATTTCCAGGCGGTGCATGGCTGGCACTGGTTCGATCCGCTCTATGGCGCGATTGGATCATCGCTGGTCGCGGCCGTGATAATCGGGCTGGTGACATTGTATGCCAAAGAGCGAGAGGATACGGTTATCGGCGCGATCTGGGCGATCGGGATGGCCGCCGGGATTTTGTTTATTTCAAAGACACCCGGCTATAATCAGGATTTAATGAGTTATCTGTTCGGGAATATCCTGATGGTCACTCCCGGTGATTTGTGGTTGATCGCGGCGCTCGATGCTGTCGTGGTGCTTATCAGCATACTGTTTTACAGCCAGATTCTGGCGGTGTGTTTCGATGAGGAGTATGCCGGGCTGCGGGGAATTCCGGCAAAGTTGTTTTACGTGTTGATCTTATGTATCACAGCGCTGACGGTTGTCATTCTGGTGACGGTTGTCGGGATTGTTATGGTGATTGCGCTTTTGACGATACCGGCGGCTATTGCGGGGCAGTTTTCATCGAGCATGCGGCGGATGATGGTTCTGGCGGTGGGCTTTTGTCTGTTGTTTACGACGGGGGGGCTGGCGCTCAGTTATGGTCCTGATTTACCGACCGGTGCGACGATTATCGTATTGTGCGGGTTGGCGTATGTGGTGGTGCTGGTTGGCCGGAAAATATTTATTTAAATGGAGGGATATCGGCCGGTAAGCCGATCCTCATCAGTGATCTAGCAAAAGCCTGAGATAAGTGCTCCCTATAAGGAGGCAATAATCTTAATCGATCATCGTATTTCTTAATATGTGTACTCAAAAAATCATAATTTAATGAAAAGGCCTTTCTGAAGTCTACGACAAAAAATTCACCTTTACTAAATATACCATCAAAGGTATGCCTATTTAACATATGAAGCCCAATATAATTACCCTTACGGATTTTTTCACGTTCGCCTGGCTTTTTAAAAGTGTTATTATTTTCACTGAATTCAGTAAGTGTAAGTAATGGGCATAATACAACATTTTGAATTTTTTTTGCGACGAGGTCGCAACTTTGCGAAAGGACAATAGCTCTATATATTTCGGTAATAGAATCAAATACTTCATCTTTAAGGGAGTCCGTCTTGGGGGATAATAACAATAATGGGCAATCTTCTATAATATCTCCCTGCAGTATTGAATCTTCACCCTTAACTAGCTCGTACCATTCGTATTTGGTCAACTCTTCCATATGTTAATCAAACAACTCGTCATTTTCATCAATACTTGTTGGTAAACCCAAAACCCTCTTATGGATTCTGATCTTTACAGGCCTTTCGCTTGTGGGTTTGGTAATATAATTAATATCCTCCTCAATGTCAAAGAGGCCTTGTGCCTCTGTAGTTATACAAAACCCAGGACTACTGTCATTTATTAAGCACATCGTGCCTATCGAAGAATGCTCACTTGCACGATTCGGATTAACTGATTGCATGTCATTGTTTACAAATACTAAAAATGATGCTCTATGTAATGGGTATTCCCATTCGGCTTCAGTGATTTGATACGGCATATCCTGGGATTCAAAATACACAATGCAAGGACTAATAATACCCTCTTGGACTGTAGTTGATTCTGGGTTTTTGATACGTTTTTGATCCGGCCCCTTAATAGGAATAGTATTATTGCTACTCATACTTCCTCCTTAACTCTCCATCAATCATTTTATCGAACCAGTCACGGATCAAGTTGTGAGCCTCGACAAGCCAGTTCATAATATCTTTCTTTAATTGCGGTACATCTTCATTTAAAGACTGCACTTGGGTTTCCCAAATGAATGCATCCACTCCATTCTTTTGACCTCTTACAAATCGTAAATTAGAAAATCCCTCTGGATTTTGCGATGGAAATGAAAATTTCAAATCAAAACCTAGGGGATATTTACTCACTCCTGTTTTTTCAAATAGATCGGGAAAAACTTCGATATTCGTTTTTAGTTGAGATTTCATGAAATCAAAGGCATAAGTTTTTTCGTAATCAAATTCATCTGCATTGATGTATCGAAGTGATAGACTAATCGGTTTAAAAACTTCCTTAGGGTAAAGCTCGTAAATTATATTGAGCAAAATTTCGGACCTTTTTTTAAAATCCTTCCATCGATAATTTTGAGTTGTATCATTAAGCGTTAGTATTCCAGGACCAAATTGAATTAAAGGCCAAGTTCTCTCGCTCCTAAACTGATATTGCACTATGTGACTAGCCATAGTTTCTGGCATGTCAGATGAAGGTAGTGCGTGATACCTAGGATACTCCTCTTTGACTCGTTCAAACATTCTACCTAATACCAATTTATAACAGGGATCGACAAAAATCGCTTCTCCCACTTCCTTAAGTTGCCATCTGATTTCGAATATTGCCTCAACCAGCGGCTTATTTTTTAGATCAATATCTGACATCCCTCACTCCGTCGTCGTACGATAGACGATAAGAAGACCAATTTTCCTAATTCTTACTATTGCTCATATTCTGTAAATCCCAACTCTATATATATTTCTCACTGTCCATTTACCATCATTTTATACACATTTTTGCATAAATTGATCGATGTCAAAACTACTCACCCCCCTCACCTTTCTCAGGGGCCACGTCGATGGTGACCTGTTCGTCCTCGGTCAGCTTCAAACGGAAAATTTCGAAAATCGCAACGAAAAGCGCCGCGATAAATGGTCCCAGGATTATCCCCAGCAAGCCAAACAAATTGATCCCGCCCAGGATAGCGAAAAACAACAGTAGCGTATGTAGCCCGGTTTGACCGGAAACCAGAAGCGGACGGAGCAGATTATCGACCTGGCTGACAATGATCGTCCCGACTGTGAACAGCACAATCCCCTTGACCGGCGAGCCGGTAGCGATGAGGATGATGCTGGCCGGGGTATATATGATGTAGGGTCCGAGGATGGGGATGAAAGCCATGAAAGTCATCACCGCGCCCCAGAAAATCGCCGATGGCAATCCCAGGATAGCGAACATAAGGCCGGCCAGAGATCCCTGGATGATAGCCACGACCACGCCGCCATACATAGTCCCCTCGATAACCCGGCGGAGATGATTGACGGTGGCCTCGGCCTTTTCGCTGGACATCGGAATGACCTGTTTGATTTGCTGGAACAGTTTGACGCCATCGCGGAAAAAATAAAACATGGCAAAAATCATCAGGGAAAAATAGAAAATGAACCGTCCGGTAAAGCCGACCAGGGCAGTGCCCTGGGAGACGGCGATTTTTGAGATCGCCTCGGTCAGGGTTTTCATCAGATTCTGGGGATCTATATCAAACGGTCCAATCGCGTCTTCGATCTGTTCGAACCATTCCTGCAAAATCGGCCAGCCCTTGGCGGTAAGCTCTTCGAATTTGCCTTCTTCAACCCATTCGCGGGTCATTTCATAGACATTGACCGCTTCTTCGGTCAACGCAATAGTCAGGTACAGGGCCGGCCCGATAATCAACAATAGAATCAGGATAGTAAACAGCAGGGCTCGCAGCGAATCCCACTTGACCCACCTTTGGGTCTTCTGATACAGCGGATAGAAGATAATCGCGAAAATCGCCGCCCAGGCGATGGGGGTAAAAAACGGCATCAGGATGCGGAAGAACAGGTAGCAGGTTACCGCCACCACGAGGGAAAAGACTGCGATAAAGAAATATTCCTTTTTCATGTAGCCGAATCCTTTGGCTGGTCACCGAATTAGTCGCACATCCATGGAGAAGTCATAATCTAAAATTGAGCCTGGTGACACTGCCTGTAATATATACTATCGGCTATCCGATGTCGATGGCTTAGATAGTGATTTTATTGCGAGGCGACGGTTGCGCGCAAGAGAATAAACACCTATCGCAAACGACAGGATCAGCGTGAGACTCCCGGCGGCAAAGAAGCCGTTGCCGACCGTGGAACCCGCGATAACGGGGTACATCGCGATCGGCGCGAGAAACTGGCCGATAAAGACAGCCGTGGTCAGGCCGCCGATAATTCTTCCGCGCATCTCGGCCGGGGCCAGCGACACCGCCCAGAGATTGGAGTTGGGCATCATGAGACCCATGCCGAGACTGGAGAGCGCCAGGCCGGTAATGATGGAGGCATATCCCCCGGCCTGCGAGATAACGAAAAAGCTCACCGCCAGCGAGGCAAAAATGACAGCATAAATCGTCTGAAAACTCAGGCGCGATTTGAAGGCCTTGTAATTCAGCGAAATAATCGAACTGATAAAGATCGGGACCGAAATAGTCAGACCGATGCCGGTATTGGTAATGTCGGTCAGGCGGGTCAGCAAAAAGGGTATCTGCACCGGGAGATTATAAAAGGTGAGCATACCGATAAAGGCCAGGCAATAGACGACTATCAATTTGCTCCGGGGATAGACCGGCGTTGCTGGAATATCGCCATCGGCATGACGTGAAATCTCCGGTTCATAAATAACCCTTATGACCAGTGGCACCAGTGTCAGTGATATGAGATAAATCAAAAAGGGCGCCCGCCAGACCAGATCGGTCAGAAGCCCCCCCAGGGAAATAAAGAGTATACCGCCGAAGCCCATGAACGCCGCCTGGAAACCGAGAAAACGGTTCAGTTCCTCGCCGATGAAATAGTCGGCAATAAGCGTGGTTGAGGTGGTCATGATCCCGGCGACGGCAATACCGAGCAGGATTCGCCCGACCAGGATGGCATACAGATTCTGCATGAAGAAGCCCGAAGAGCCGCCGACAGCGTAGAGGATAAGCGAGAATATAAGCAGCCGTTTGCGGCCGAAGCGGTCGATAACATAGCCCGCCGCCGGTGAAAACAGGGCTATAAACAATGCCGGCATGGTGAGTATCAGCTTGGAGAGAAGCTCCGCGCCCGGGGTTGTGGCAAAGGCGCGGCTGATCGAGGGCATCGCTGACACGATGGCC
>CAZGLR010000114.1:5249-10867 GCA_964526635.1 uncultured Ignavibacteriales bacterium
CAAGCAGGGTGGCCTTTATCAGAAGTGTCGATTTATTGTCAGGTGCCATACGATATATCGTTATCGGGATACAGTTTCGCGACTACTCAGCAATGGTTACAACGGTATTATAGGTACTGGGTTTCGTTTATAGTCGATTAAGTGCTATTTATCCCTGGCACGGTCAGAGGATTGGTCCACTTTGACCTGCCGTTCGATTTCTTCCATTTCTTCGGGTGATATTTCAATGCGGGGCTGCCTGATACCGAGCCATCGCTGATACCAGGTCCAGTTTTTCTTCTGGGCTTTGATTTTTTTATTGATGAGTTTTTCCCGCTTTTGCGAGATAGCATCATATTCTTCGATCAATAAAAGCAGGTTTTCGACGTTTTCGCGGCGCTCCATCGCCTGACGAAAGGTATCGTAATCCTGCAAAACAAAGATCGACTGGACTATCGGCTGGAAGAAGATCATCGCCTGCGACCCGATAAAATTCAGCGGCTTGACTGTTTCCAGGGTCATGATCGCCGGGATAGCGAAGCCATGGCGCACGACTTTCTTGGCGACCTTTTCGAGAACTTGCCGTTCTTCGGCAGGAATGTTCTCGAGGCTGTTGGGTCCGGATTCATCTCGACTCGGGAACAGACTCACTCGGTATCATCCTTTTTGAAATCGATCTTGCTCGTGATGATCTCCATGACTTTTTCTTTATTGGCCGAAAATTTAATATAGTATCCCCGGAAATTTTCGAGGCGCGATGGTTGGGTAAACGGCGACAGCAGGACACCATTTTTGTCCGGGTAATAACTCCGATATTGAGACCATTGTTTGGCAATTGTCTGCGCGGTGGTTTTGGCCGCGAAACCATCGTCAAAAAAACTATAATGCGTCGGCATATAAAATGGCGCCAGGGAGCCGAACAGGATCAACACGCCCAGGCCGGTAAGCAAGACCGACTGGGCAATCATCCAGACCATGACCATAAGCACCAGGCAGAAGAGCGTGACCAGAAAAGTGACATATTTGTTTCGTTTGGCCGGATGGCAGGTGTAGCTGTAGAGCGGCGTCTGATTCCGGGTAAACGGCGCCTCATTGGTCTGAACGACTTTCTGATTCGGGACCGTTGGGGTTACCTGTGTTTTGTTTTCCTTGTCGCTCATGAGTCGCTTTATGACTTGCCGAGATCTTCGGGGCTTTGCGGTGTCTGGCCGCCGGGGGCGAATTGGTAGCGTTCTTTCCGCACCGCCGACATAGATTCCATGAATTCCTGCGGAGAGATAATTTTCTTTTCAATCAGCAATCGCACCAGTGCCTCCTGGGCGAGATTGTTGGACAGGGTCAGTTCTTCGAAAGAAATTTCCCGTTCCTTGCCATCGACAACGATTTTCAGTCCGGGGCGTCTATTTTCAGCCATGCGTGTGTCCTTTCTCTTTGGTGGGATTAAAAGATCCCATCCGGTAGCCATCAAGATCAACGGTAACATACGCAAAACCGGCGGCCTTGACAATAGCGCTGATCTTCGATCTCAATTCAGGGTCGGACATTTTGCCGATCTGGTCGGCGGGGAGTTCGATACGGGCGACAGTATCATGATGACGGACCCGCAGTCCCGAAAGGCCAAGCTGCTTGAGGCCGTATTCAGCCTGATCGACTTGCGACAGTTTTTCGGGGGTAATCGCTACACCGAATGGTATGCGCGAGGCCAGGCAGGCTGAAGCCGGTTTATCGGCCAGGGTTAAATTGAATGACTTGGCCAGGGCACGGATATCGTCTTTGGTCAGTCCGGCTTCGGCCAATGGTGAGATGATCTTGAGGTTTTGCGCGGCCTTGTGCCCGGGGCGGAAATCACTTTTATCGCTGGCGTTGAAACCGTCGGCAACCGTGGCTATCTCCCGTCTTTCGGCGATATCCCGCAAACGCTTATAAAGATCGCTCTTGCAATGAAAACAGCGATCGAGGCCGTTGTTGCGATATTTCGGGTTATCTAACTCGCCGGTGGCAATAATTTCAAGGTTGCCGGCCGGGAGACCGATACCACGGGCGAAATCGACTGCGCTGTCACGTTCGCCGGTAGCATATGATGGCGACTCGCCGATGACCGCCACGACATTTGCGGGGCCGAGGGTAGCGACGGCGGTATGGAGCAAAAAGCCGGAATCGAGGCCGCCCGAAAAGGCAATCAGCAGGCGGCTGTGGATTTTGAGTATTTTCTGCAGGCGTTGATATCTATCGGTCATTGTTTTTTTCTCGCTAAACGTTGTATCCCTAAGTAATAACGGATGTTCCCTTTCCAGGGTAATGACTTTTGACGCCGATGGCGGAAAAAAGTCGAAATAAATGAGACAAACGGAACCTTGCCGGTCCATAAAGTGTTAAAATTTACAGACACTACAGAGACCCATACAGGGGTCAACGGAATGGCCCGATGGGGGCTGGGAAATGCGGCTCCTCCGACACGATAGACAACGGGAATACAAAGAGCATCTGAGACGGACACCGTAGATAGATTTCTGGGGGCTTAACACCAGGGTGTGGACAACGAGAAAAGTCACCGGGACAGTGAAACATCAGTTCGTGGGAGCCGGATTTGCCGGCTCTTTTTTTGTTTTTGGCGAAAGGGGATTGGATGCAGTTGATTCGGCTGAATATTTCGGGGATGTCATGTGAGGGGTGTGCGGCATCAATCAGGCAGGCGTTGTCGGATGTGCGTAATGTGAATTCGGTTGCTGTCGATCTAAAGAGCGGTATTGCGACAATTGAAAGCAGTGATGATTCGTCGATTGCCGATGATTTGATCAGGGCTGCCAAATCGGCCGGATTCGGCGCAACGGTGCGGCCGTAGGGGAAAATAGGCCGGTCCATTAGTATTATTTATAGTATTGATTAACGGGCGGATCCTGCCGCTACGATGGGATGCAGGTCTGGCCGTGTTTCAAATCATTCCCCTGATTTTATACGTTTGCGCACCAGTGGCCGCGACGGGGCGATGTGTTGGATGATCTCGAAACCCTCGTCAAGAAACATCTGTAATGGACCGGTGAAGGAAAATGCCGCCGGCAGTTTTTTGCCGTCTTTGGTAAGGGTGACCGGATACGCCTCGACGATTTTTACGTTCCGCGCGCGAAGAAATTTTAGGGCAGCCTTAAGTATCATCCGGGCCAGACCTTTTCCCCGGTAGTTTTTGTCGATGAAAAAGCAGTTGATTGACCAGACGCCCGCGGTATCATTGCGGCGATAGGCTTTGGTGTTATCGAGACGGGGGAAGTTTCCGCGAGGGCCATAGGAGCACCATCCGACAGCATCGCGGCCATCGTAGGCCAGAAGCCCGGTAATGGTGTTATCGGCGAAAAGTTTTTTCATCTGTTTTCGGGCCGGTTCACCCTTCATTTCGTCCCAGAGTTTGCCTCCGCGGGGGACGCGCCAGTGCTGACACCAGCATCCGCCGCAGGCGCCATTGGCACCACATAGCCGTTCGAAATCGGGCCAGCGGTCGAAAGTCGCTTCGTGGAATTCAAAAGTCGCCATGAGATTACCCGTTTTGATTCGGTCAATATTGTATCAATATACATATAAGAAGAGAGCGGTGTGATTTTTTTGGACTTGTGAAGAAATTGCCGTATATTGCCTGTCAATGGAACAGCGAATTCAGGGAGCACCTCAACGATCTGATACAGGATACCGATAAGAGCATTATGACCGCACAAGAAGAAAAGAAACCCGGACGGCGCCCGCGCAGTCTGAGAACAAAATCAAAAAAGAAACGCATCTATCAACTGGTCGTCAATAATTCGTCGGGATTCGGCGCCGAGGAATTTGTTGCGCCGGCCGAACGGCTGACGGGACAGCTCAAACGGGCCGGGTATGATTGCTATTTGAGAATCGCCGATTCCTATGATGATTTTGCCGAGAAGGTCTCCAATGCGGTCCGTCGCAGGCCCTTTGCCACTGTCGTATTCGGCGGTGATGGCACTGTGCGGGTGGCCGCTGCCCGGGTGGTCAAAGCCAAGGGACTTCTGGGGATTATTCCCTGTGGCCGCCAGAATAATATATTCCGTTCACTCTATGGCCATGCCGATATCGACAAAGCGCTGGAGATTGTTCAGTCCGAATATCAAACCCGCATCGACGCCGGGCTGGCCAACGGTCATTTTTTTGTCGGGAGCCTGATCGGCGGGATGATCCCGGAATTGATTCATAAACTGGGCAATAAAAAAATGCCGCGGCTGGCGATGACCTGGAATAAACTGGCCGGCAGTGCGGTCGATGATACACCGGTCAAATCTTTGAAACTGACGGTTGATTCGTTCAACTTCGAAGCCGATCCGCACGTGATTCATGTCCATTTGCTGCCATACGTCATGGCGCTGCCGTTTGCCCCCGCGGCAATTTCGGATGATGGCTGTCTGGTGGCATTGTATGACCGCGGTGTCTCCCGCGAGGATTTGATTCATTATGTGCGTGATTTGCGCCGTGATAAATATCAATACACTAATGGAATCGTGATGGTGCGCGGCAAGCGTCTGATCCTCTCCCCGGCCGCCGCGCGCAACTGGATGCTCGATGGTGACGAGATCGATTTCCCCAGCGGTGAACTGGCGGTTGAAGTCATGCATCGGGTCCTGCGAGTGTTTGCCAATGCCCCGGTTGAAAAATAATGTCATAATCGCTGTCATTCTGTATGTCCTGTTCTTCTGCAGCACGTCTCTGTATGCCTCCGATCGACGATCCTCGGATCCGTCTGTTGATTCACTAAAACAGATGGTTTCGGATACGGCTGACTCTGATACCGGTCGGGTTGATATGAGTAGCGCCGATACGACCGTATTGATTGCTGATTCGACAGTGATCGACAGCCTGGATCTCGAGCCACGGCTCTATGTGTTCGATGATGATACTCTGCTGTTCAACGCCTATCGAACTGAGCAGGATGTTGGCATCAGGGGACCGAATCCGACGCATCAACTTTTTAAATCAATGCTGGTACCGGGCTGGGGGCAGTATTCCAATGGTCGCTTTATCAAAGGCAGCCTGATTCTGGCGCTGGAAAGTTATATCATTTATCGCGCGCTCGATAATAGCCGCAAGGCCGATGACTGGCGCGCTCGCTGGCAGGCAGCCGAGGATGATGCTCTGCGCAGCCAGTATTTTAATGAATATGTGACATATCGCGATAATCGCAATGGCAACCTGTGGATGCTGGCCGGGACGATATTTATTTCGATGTTCGATGCTTATGTCGATGCCCACCTGGCGACCTTTCCGGAAAAGAAAGTATCGGCGGGCAAGATTTCGCTGGAAGTGGAGCCGGGCGAGCGGCCGGAAGTGAAATTGAGTTATCGGTTTTGATACGAAGGCCCACCCTTCGGGTGGGGTACCGGGGGTTGAAAAAGGAGAAAAGATATGGCGACATCACAACAGACTGAACAAGACGAAAGTTGCCTCTGCTTTCGCACGCAGGGCGATTGGGCGGCAACAGATGTTGTCACACTCGTCTCGGGTGCATCCGGTGTCTATGATGCATTCTTGGCGGTTGACATCGAGCGCCGACGCGAGGACGAGCAATTCCAGCGTATGGAGCACTCGATGGAGCGCCTCCACAAGTATATGGACCACCCAATGTACTATGAGTTCTACCATAT
>CAZGLR010000115.1:0-10709 GCA_964526635.1 uncultured Ignavibacteriales bacterium
GATCATCGAACTTCCGCTTGGGTCGTTTCTTCAGAAACCGCTGGCCCGCTGGATATCATCACGCCGTGCTCCCAAAGTCAAACCCCGCTACCAGATGATCGGCGGCGGGTCGCCGCTTCTCAAATGGTCCCGGCTGGCGGCCTCGGCGGTTAAGCGGGAGTTGTCCAAAAAATATCCTCAGGTCGAAGTCTTTGTCGGGATGCGATATTTCGAACCCTATATTGACGAAGAACTGGAAGCGGCGGCTGACGAGGGCTGCCGGCATCTGGTCTTGTTTCCGATGTATCCCCATTACAGCCGCGTGACCACCGGCACTGCCCTGGCCGAGGTCCTGGACTGGATGCAGCACAGCAATACCGATATGACGTTCTCCTATATCGGCGACTGGTATTACCGCTACGAGTATACCAACCTGCTGCGCCGTCGTATCGACGCTGCCCTGGAACAGACCGAAACGCCCAATCCCAAAGTTGTCTTTTCCGCCCACGCGGTTCCGCTCAAGCTGGTGCGGCGGGGCGACCCCTATGTCAGCCAGGTGAAGGCAACTGTGACTCAGGTTGGCGAGGGCTATGATCATATACTGACCTATCAGTCCCGAACCGGCCCGGTTAAATGGATCGGTCCGGATACGCGTGAGACCGTGATCAAGATGGCCAGATCAGGGATTGAGGAGTTTGTCATCGTTCCGATCAGCTTTATCTCCGATCATATCGAGACACTTTACGAGATCGATATTGAACTGGCCGAAGCCGCCACTGCCGCCGGCGCCCGTAGGATCATCCGCACTGAATCATTCAACGATGATCCCCAGTTCACCGCATTTCTAACCGACCTGGTTGAAGAACGAATCGAAGCCAAACAACCTCAGTGATATGAAAACAGTTGCGATCATCGGCGGCGGTATTTCCGGTCTGGCCGCCCTGCATTTTCTACGCCATCGCCACAGCGATACCATAGAACCATTGCTGCTGGAAAAGGATATCCGCCTTGGCGGGACTATCGGGAGTGATCGGGTCGATGGTTTTGTCTCCGAATGGGGACCAAATGGTTTTCTGGATAAAGTACCGCTGACGCTCGAGATGGTCACAGAACTCGGCGCCGATGATATTCTGCGCCCGGCCGATCTCTCGGCGGCCAACCGGTATTTGTATATTCGGGGCAAACTGCATGCGCTGCCGACCTCACCGCCGGCGTTTTTGACCTCATCGATGCTCTCGCTGGGCGGGCGATTGCGCGTCGCACGCGAGATGTTTGTTCCGGGAAAAAGAAACTGGGATGACGATGAAACAATTTATGATTTCGCCGAACGCCGTATTGGCAAAGAGGCGGCCGAGACGTTGATCGGACCGATGGTCTCGGGGATTTTCGGCGGCAATGCCAGAAAATTATCATTGAAATCGTGCTTCCCGGTCATGGTCGAGATGGAGCGCGATCATGGCTCCCTGGTCAAGGCTATGTTGGCCCGGGCCAAAAAAGCCCGACGCGAGGGCAAAAAATCCGGCGGTCCGGCCGGGCCCGGCGGACGGCTGACCTCTTTTGACAACGGACTTCAGTCGCTTATCGAACGGTTCTGGAAAAAGTATGACAATTACATCCGAACCGGAGCCGAGGTTATGGCGATCGAGCGAAGCGGGAGTAAATATCGCCTGACAATCGATGGCGGCGAAGAGATGGCCAGCGATGCCATCATCTGCAGCGCGCCGGCCTTTGCCGCTGCCGAGATGATACGACCGCTTAATGCAGCTCTGGCTGGAGTCTTGCGCGACATTTCCTATGCCTCGATCTCAGTTGTCTGCCTCGGGTATAAGCGGGAGATGGTCGGTCATCCGCTCGATGGCTTCGGCTTTCTGGTCCCCCGGTTTGAAGGACGGCGTATTCTCGGTTCGATCTGGACATCATCGATATTCACCGATCGGGCGCCGAAGGGTATGGTGCAATTCCGGACCATGATCGGCGGCGCCACCGACCCGGATGCGGTTGGGTTGAGTGATGAGCAACTGCTCGAGATTGTCACCGGTGAGTTGAAGGATATTGTGGATTTGAGTGGACCGCCGGCGTACCATAGGATCTTTCGCTACCGGGAGGGAATTCCGCAGTTTACGGTGGGCCATTCGGGGCGCATGGAACAGATTGAAAAACACCTGGCGGGGCTGCCCGGCTTTTATCTGACCGGCAATGCCTACGATGGTGTCGGACTGAATGATTGCGTGGTAAGATCCGAAAAGGTTGTCACACAGCTGACAACGACACCCTAACGACCCTTCACTTTCGCATATCCCTTTACGATTACCGCACGGCCCTCGCCGCCCGGAATGGTTCGTCGGGTTATCTCCAGACGATAGCCATTGCCGAAGGCGTCACTGAGATAATATTCAGGGCCATCGGGGTTGGCGTTATCTTCAATAAACGAATACTGGTCAATCTGGGGGCGGATTTCGGAGAAGACATCCTCGGCCTGGTTGTTGATATAAGCCAGTTTACCGGATGGATCATAGAACAACACCGGGGTGTTGAAGACCGAAATTACCTGATGCAGCAGCGTATTCTCCCGGCGCCATTTGGCGGCCATAAAGAGGAATACAACGACCAGGACAGTCGCGGCCAGAAGAAGCAGGTACAATGGAATTCTGGCAGTCATGGTGCCATCGGGCAGTGCCTGTAACAAAATGGGCGGTATCATTTTTTTCTCGCAATCATAACAAGGTGTGTATTCCCTCAACATTATCCGGAAAATAATGTTCCGGAATCCGGCGAAAATCGATCCGGGGGCTTTGCATCGGATGCCCCGAGATGGTATATTCTCGGCATCAGAGGAGGACAACCGATGTCAGATATATTGAAAGCGTGTGAGGTTTCACTCAACAATCTCCGTTTCCGGCTAACCGAATCCGACCTGCCGGGCGAATCATTTGAGGATATTTCGGTATGCTGTGGCATCATCGGCCAGGACCGCGCTATGGAAGCGATGGAACTGGGTCTGGAGATGACTTCGAAGGGGTACAATGTATTCGTGACCGGCATCAGCGGCACCGGACGGACGACAGCCGTGCGGCTGCTTTTGGATAAATTCAAAGAGTTGAATCATAGTGAGCTGAAAGACATCTGTTATGTCAATAATTTTAGAATGCCCGAACAGCCGACAGTTCTCTATTTCGAAGCCGGCAAGGGACGCAAATTCAGAAAAGCAATCGCGTATTTGATCGATTCGCTCAGTGTGGTCATCCCCAAGATATTTGCATCGCAGAATTACCGGGAACGCCGCCAGCGCATAATCAAGGAATTCGAATCCCGTCAGCAGGAGTTATTCAAAGATTTCGAGAGTGAGATCAAGGACGCCGGCTTTGCCCTGGTGCAAATGCAAATCGCTAATGCCGTTCGACCCGATTTGCATCCGGTCATCGAAGGACAGCCGGTATCATTTGATGACCTGGAAACAGCGGTCGAGGAACAGAAGTTCGATGCCGGTCAACTGGAAACACTGAAAATAGCCTATGACAAACTTTCCATCCGTCTCCGCAACGTCTCCGACCGCAGCAAGAAAATCTCCGGCGATCTCGAAGAAGAGCTGGAGAAGCTGGATACGTCAATGGTCGTGCCGTTGATCAATGACAAGGTCGATACATTGAAGAATATCCATAAGGATGAAAAAACGCGGGATTATCTTGATGACCTGAATGAAGTCCTGATTGATGCCCTGGATCTTTTTCATGCGTCCTTTGATCTGTCCGAAGATCCGGTGGCAGCCGCCAAAATCCGTGGCTTTTTTGCCTCGCTGACGGTCAATCTGCTGGTGGACAACTCCGAGGCCGACGGCCGGCCGATTATCATCGAGGATTTTCATTCATACAAGAATCTGTTTGGATCTATCGAGCGGATTTATGATCCGACCCAGGGGTGGAATACCGACTTCACGCATATACGCAGCGGGTCAATACTCCAGGCCAATGGCGGCTACCTGATCCTGCACGCCGACGATATTTTCCGGGATCCCAACGTTTGGCCGATGCTCAAACGCACTCTGCGCACCGGGAAACTGGCGATATCAAACATCGACACGCTGAACCGTGCGGGCAGCGGTCTGAGACCGGAACCGGTGGATTTATCGGTCAAAGTCATCCTGGTCGGTGAAGCCCGGGTATATAACCTGCTCTATGAGCACGATCCCGATTTCAAGAAGATCTTCAAGATTAAGGCCGAATTCGATTCGGTGATGGATAACAACGACAAGGGGCTGCGGGAGTATGCCGAATATGTGCGGAAGGTCGTCGATGATGAAGACCTGCCGCCGTTTGACTTATCCGGTCTGGCCGCTGTCACCGAGCATGGCGTCCGCATCTCCGGTCGCAAAGACAAACTGAGTACGCGCTTTACGAAAATCGCCGATGTTGTCAAAGAAGCCGCCTGGCTGGCCGGGAAGAACAGCCAGGATAGAATCGACCGGGCTATGGTCAAGCTGGCGATCAAACTGCAACGCGAGCGCATAAATCTGGTGGAAACTAAAATTCATGAGCTGTATGAACGCGATATCATGCTGATCGAGTTGACCGGGGCGGAAGTGGGGCAGATCAATGGTCTCTCGGTTTACAGCCTTGGTGAATACAGTTTCGGACGGCCGACCCGCATTACCGCGACAGTGTCGCCGGGATCGGCCGGGGTAATCAATATTGAACGCGAGGCGGCACTTTCGGGGCAGATTCATGACAAGGGTGTGCTGATCCTGACCGGCTTCATGCGGCGTCGCTTTGGTCGCACCTATCCTCTGGTATTGACGGCATCGTTGTGTTTTGAACAATCATATGGCGGCGTCGATGGTGACTCGGCGTCATCGACCGAGATATACGCATTGCTGTCAGCGCTGACCGATATCCCCCTCAAACAGAACATTGCGGTAACCGGTTCGGTGAATCAGCATGGCGAGATTCAGCCGATCGGCGGCGTCAATGAAAAGATCGAGGGCTTTTTCGATGTGTGTCAGATCGACGGCCTGACCGGAGATCAGGGTGTCTTGATCCCGAAGCAGAACGTCCAGGATGTTATTTTACGCGATGATGTACTCGATGCCATCGAGGCCGGAAAGTTCCATGTGTATGCGATCGATCATGTTGATCAGGGTATCGAGATTCTGACCGGTGTTGAAGCGGGGGATATGCAGGATGACGGCACCTTCCCGCTGGAAAGCATCAATCACCGGGCACAGATGCGCCTGAAGGACCTGGCGGACATCTGGCGTGAGTATATCCGGTCGGGTGCGTGATGGGATAAAAATGGGTGCAAGGAAGCACATCGGGGTGCGGTGGGTTTGCATCGCATCCTTTTTTTTTGAAGAAAAGTATAAAAAAAGTGTTGATGCATCTTTTTTTATGTTGACAAAAGTGATGTAACGGTCCTCTATACACTTCGTGACAACACACGTTAACCATATTCGTCGACGCTTCGTAATGCAATGCGAGTTGTGACGCGAACCGGCGGATGCTAATTCGGAGGATATGTCCGTGCGAAAAACCACCAAGAAGAAAGCAGCGCCCAAGAAAAAAGCGGCCGCAAAGAAACCAGCGGCCAAGCGCAGCACTGCCAAAAAGCCAAAAAAGGCCTTGGTGCGAAAGGACGGCGCTCGCCTGTGGACTGCTGACGAAGTCCGCCAGCTGAAAAAACTGTATAAGAACACATCAACCGCAGAAATAGCCAAGAAGCTGAATCGGTCGGTGAGTTCGGTACGGTCGAAAGCGGTGACTCTGTCGCTGAAGAAGGCGGCTCCCAAGAAGAAAGCAGCTCCCAAAAAGAAAGCGGCTGCCAGGAAGAAAGCGGCTCCGAAGCGGAAAACGGCGAAGACAGCAACTCGCAAGACAGCCAGGAAAAAACCGGCGCGCAAAGCTCCGGCCCGTCGCAAGACCGCCAAAAAACGCCGCTAGTTCTTTTTGAAATGAGGCATTAAAAAAGCCCCGGGCTACCCCGGGGCTTTTTTCTATGCTTCCGTTTTGATTCCGTTTAAAACTCGGCGCCCAGCGAGAAGTAATGCTTGGTATGTGGCTCGACCGTCTTGTAATTGGTTCGCCAGGCCATGTCATACCGCAGAATAAAGATCCCCAGATTGGCCCGGGCACCGAACCCGAAGCCCGATTTGATTCCCATCAGCTTGCCATCGGAGGCTCCTTTGAAGGAGGTATCGCCCTCATCCCAGACAGCGCCGATATCGGCAAACAGCGCGCCCGTAATGCTGGCCAGACCCAGGCGCAGGGGGAAGCGCATAATGAAGTAATCGATAAACGGAAAGCGCAGCTCCAGGTTGGTCACGGCATAGCGGGTACCGACCAGTTCGTAGTAGTCATAGCCGCGCAGCGGCGTCACCACTGAGGCGAAATACAAATTCTCGACATTGTACACTTCCGTGCCGACCGAGACCGAACCGATGCGATTGGTATTGCCGCCGAGGAAATAGTTCTTGCGCTGCGAGCCATTGGAGAATCCGCCGGCGAAGCGGAAGGAAAAGGTAAACGGTTTGAACAGCGGCATATACTGGCGATAGTCGAGTTCGCCGGCATAGTAGTTAACCGTTTCCGATCCAAACAACGGCAGGGCGCCCTCGATCGTCGCCTTATAGCGACGGCCTTTCATCGGACCGGTAATACCCCAAAGGACGGTATCGTGTATCCAGCTTAACGCGCCGGTCGTGACGCGCACGTTGCGGTTATCCAGATCGGGATCGTCATAGAACTTGCGATCAATGAATACCGTCTGTGTATTCAGATCCAGCCGCGAGAATTTCGAGCGGGGCCATGACATGCCAAAGGACAGGCCATAGAAACGATCCGAAAACAGGTTGTCGACCGGGTCGAGATAATAATTTTTGGTATGAAACAAGCCGACATTGAAATCGACCTGCAACTTGTTATAGAGATAAAAGACCTGAATGTTGGATTGATCAATCGTATTGACCAGATCGGTGGCGACGTAGATCTGATGATCACCGAGATAATCGGAGAAGGCAAAAAACGTCTGACCCTGAAAGCCGAAGAATGTATCGTACTGGACTCCGCCCGAAATGAAATCAGGGGTAAATCTGGTTTTATAACTTTTGACACGATACTCGCCACCGGGCAGACGGTTATCCAGGCCCTCGGCGCTGACGCTGTCCACCGGTTCTTCAAAGGCATAGGCCTCGCCGCTTTCCAGATCACTGCCGGGGCCGTAAAGGCCTGATGTGTCGCTGCTGTCGGACACGGTATCGCGGGAACCGATGTAAACAAAAGCATCATCGTCATCGATAGTCGCCTCAGCCTCGGTTCCGCTGTCATCGACAGCGGTGCTGTCGGAGGCCGTGCTGTCGGCACTTGTTGAGTCGGAGGAATCACCGGTCTTGAGGCTATCTTCATTCCGATCAACCCATGACATCCGTTCCGACCAGCGGTCACCGGGGAAATCGGGATCAAGTGCGGGCTTGGCCTCTGTGGTTTCTTCCATTCGGACGGTATCGACCGGCGTGGCGGCGAGAAGCGGATGATCATCGGCCTGGCGGGCCCATTCGGCTGGATTATCATATTTACCCAGCACAAAATCGGTCGGCGTCAAAATACCGTTATCGCCCTTGGCTTCAACATCCTTGATGACATAGACATCATAGCCGCCCTTGAAGAAAGTCGAAAAAGCTATTTTATCACCGTCGCCGGACCATGATGGTGACTTGGCGTTGGTCAGGGCATTGGTGACAGCGATGACGCGATCCTGCTCGATATAGTAAACATAGATATTTTCGATACCGTTGCGATCAGAGGCAAAAGCAATTTTGTTGCCGTCGGAGGAGACGTCTGGTTCGGTGTTGTTGCCCGGTCCGACCGGCAATTCGAGAATTTCCCGGGCATCGAGATCATAGACAAACAGGTTATAACGGCCATAGAGAAATTCAGTGGAATCTATGATTGTGTAGTCGGAGGTATGCGGACGGTCGCTGGAAAAGGCGATACGCCGGCTGTCGGGATACCAGGAGACGTCAAGATCATCGTAGCGATCTTCGGTCAGGCGCGTAAGTTGCTCGGTTTCGAAATCATAGACAAAGAGATCACGCTGCGAATTGGAAATCGACGAAAAGGCAATCCTGGTGCCGTCGGGCGACCAGTCCGGGGAGATCGTTGACATGAGGCCGAAGTTTTTGGTTAAATACACATCACGGTCTTCCAGGGTGACGAATTTGAGCGCATCGACGCCGCGCGACTTGGAGACAAAAACCATGCTTTTGCCATCGGGCGAGAAGGACATCCCGGAAGTATACCAGCGGATTTCTTCAAGATCGGCGCTGCGCTGTCCCTTGACCAGCTTTTTGATGCGCTTGCCATCGATGGCCGAAATCAGGTGAATCTCGGTATAGCCATTGTAGTCCGTAAAAACGGCAAGGACTTCATCGATAGGATGATACACCGGTTTTTCATTGAAATGCGATGGATCCTCTTCGTGATCAGTGAGGCTCTTGGCGAACTCCCCCGGTTCCTGACGCAGGGCTATATCAGGCCAGTACCGTTCCCGCATCTCTTTCTGGAATTTTTCAAAGAGCTCTTCCTCGGTAAGCCCGATCGAGGCTTTCAGCGCCCGGTCAGCAGTCAGCAGGGCTTTTCCCTTATGGAATATCTCGCCGATTTTTTCGACCCCCCAGGTATCGGCAATGTATTTGGTCAGGGCGAACCCGACCGTGTAGGCCAGGTAACCCATATATCCCGGTGGACGCATGTAGTTCTGGACAGTGGCGTCGCGGACCATCATATCCGCGCGAACCGTCCAGCCACCGTTGGAGGAGTACTCAGCGTAGCCTTCGGCCAGCCAGAGCGGCTGCTGGAAGAGACGATTGGGGTTGAGCACGGCCTTGAAGAACTCGCCATAGATGAGATCATAGACGACAGCATGAGTTAATTCATGATGCAGAAGATGGCGGAATTCTTCATAAGAGCCCATGAAATGGACAACAATTCGTTTTTTGAACGCTTCGGTGAAACCCTGGGTGCCCATCGAGGGTTCCTGGTTGATGATATTCGTCTGTTGGAAGTCGTTATGGGAGTTGTAGATAAATACCGGTAGCCGGACGCTCGAGAAGTAGTTGAGCTGTTTGGCGACGACAACGTAGGCCTTTTCGAGCTCAGCGGCGGCAAATTCAGCCAGGTTTATACCATTGTCATAGAAGTAGATATCGAAATGGTCAGTCTGGATGTAATTCCAGTCAAAGGTGCGATATTGAACTTTGTTCTTGCCGAAATAAGTTTCCTGCGCCAGGATACCCGAAGCCAGGAGGCTGAAGAACACAACCAGGCAGATCAGGGTTGTCAATCGTCTCATTATTATCGTCCTTTCGCGATCAGGCAGCTATTCTCTTTATATCGGCACCCAACGACGATAGCTTTCCCTCTATCCGGTAATACCCGCGGTCGATATGGTACACGCGCAGGATTTCACTGGTTCCGGCGGCACCCAGTCCGGCGATGACCAGACCGGCGCCGGCCCGAATATCGGAAGCCATCACCGCAGCGCCATCGAGCTGCTTGACGCCATTGATCGTTGCTTCATTGGCGGCGACCGAGATGTCAGCCCCCAGTCGCCGGAGTTCCATTACGTGAGAGAAACGATCTTCAAATACTGTCTCCCTGATTCTACTGGTTCCGCTTCCTCTGGTCAGGACCGCCACCAGGCAGGCCTGCAGATCGGTAGGAAATCCGGGGAAGGGAAACGTCACCGCATCGACCGGTGCAATTGTCTGCGGGGCAGTCAGTTTTATTCCGGACTTCAGTGTTTTAATCTCAGCACCGGCTTCCTTCAGTTTCTTTAACACAATTTCCAGATGTGAGGTTTCCGAACCATCCACAGTTATTGTGCCGCCGGAGGTCATGGCCGCCATCAAAAACGTCCCGGCTTCAAGACGATCACCCATTACCGAATATTCAATTGCTTTTAAACTATTTACGCCCTCAACCACAATTGTTGGAGTCCCGGCGCCATAAATTTTTGCTCCGGCCTGATTGAGATATTCGGCCAGATCAACGACTTCCGGGTCACAAGCGGCATTGATTATCGTCGTCTTACCTTTGGCCATCACCGCGCCATATAATAAATTCTCTGTTCCCGTATGGCTGGGACGGTCAAAGTAAATGGTATCGCCGATCAGCCGCTTGGCCCGGGCAGTAATATACCCGCTGCTTTCACTGATTTCTGCGCCGAGGGCAGCAAATCCTTTGATATGATAATTGACCGGCCGGGGGCCCAGAGAGCAGCCGCCGGGCAGTGAGATAACCGCCTCGCCCATCCTGGTCAGGATTGGTCCGAGAACCAGAAACGAAGCCCGCATTTGTCTCATAAGATCATATGGTGCTGTGTTTTGCGTCAAATTGGCGGCATTGACAGTCATCGTCCGCGACTTTGTATCAAATGATACCCGGGCGCCAAGATACTCCAGCATCTTTATTATGGTATGGATATCACGCAAGGGCGGAATATTATGCAAAACTGTCTCGCCCTCTTTGATCATGAGGGCTGCCGCGATTATAGGCAGGGCGGCGTTTTTGGCGCCCTCGACTGAAACCCGGCCGGAAAGCGGCCTGAGGCCATTGATTACAAACTTGTCCATAAGTCTCCCGAAGCTAAAAAACCGATATCAGTGTACGGCCTAAAATATAATTAAGTCAAGTCCGTACTGTATGAGAGAATCAAGGTTCTCCTTGGAGACTCGGGCGCGGCCT
>CAZGLR010000116.1:0-10666 GCA_964526635.1 uncultured Ignavibacteriales bacterium
AACCGTAACCCCCTGCACATGGCGCACCCATAAATGGGAGCGCCACAACTGGGAGTACCATAAATGGGAGCGCCACAACTTGTTGTGCCGCAACTGGGAGCATCACAACTTGTTGCTATACTTTCGTTGCTATTATATGGGGTTATTAAGGTTATATACTATGCGTTCTCACCCCTCCAGGGATGAGCCATTCATAACACTATCCACCACGCCTACAGCAAATACTCGCACGGTGGCGGGCCGGCCTTGAAAACATAATTGACAATCAGAATAACATCGCCGACGTTGGTCGAACCATCGCAGTTGGCGTCACCCTCAGGAAGCCGATATGGCGCCGGACCGCTCTTGAATACGTAATTCACCAGGTACACGGCATCGGCTACATTGACCATCAAATCGCCATTGGCATCACCCGACTGTTCCCAGATCTGGCCCGTATACTCAAGCAAAACCGCCGACTCGTTAGATGGTATGTTCTCCGACGGGTCTCCACGAACAACAAATGGCTCCGCCGAGCAATCATAAGCCGCCACGCCCACTACGGCCGTATTTTCCATACCGGTTATACCGACATCCTTGTACTGGAAACAGACATTGCCGTCTTTGGAAAAAATCGCCTGAAATGTTATCATAGTATCGGAGGGCGAATTGAAATTGCCGACATTTGTCCACTGCACGGCGAAAGTATCGGCTTTGGGCGATTTATAAAAATGAACGGTGCCATGACCGTTGTAGTCTTCATCGATGTTCAAATCGTTGTAAAACGGCGATACCATGGTGGCAAACGGCGGCGCTGGTATCGACACGCTGCTGCTGTAATATCCGGTGACATTGAGGTTTTCATCGGTAAACGACAGGAGACCATTGGCTCCGATGTAAATCTGGTCATAGAATTCGCCATAGAAGGGGAAATCAAAGCCGATAAAGTATGGTCCGGCGGTGCCATCATCGAGTTTGCTGCCATTGGTTATAATCGGGTTATACCATGAAAAGTCGGGAATCTCCGTACCGATCTGGCTGTAATCCACCCACGAGTACACAAACTCTCCCGCCCCCGATGATCTGGCAATGAAGGTAGTGTCATAACACGGCACCCTCAGGAAAATTGGCAGCAGCAGGGTATCATCGAGCGAGCCGCCGGCGACACCATAGGCAATATTGATGACAGTCTTGTAAATCTCGGTCTGATCTTCGAGAGATGTTGCATCGAAGATGATATCAATACTCTGGTCGCCATGCGGCAAAATCGTGCCAAGCGGCGATGGAATACTCACCCAGTCGGCGTCTTTGGCCAGACTATCGGCGGCGGATATTTCAAAATCGAGCGTCAATCCCATCGAATTGTTGAAGAGCGTAATCGAAACAGTTTCCGCGGTGCCTACCTGGATGGAGGTATCGAAGTACAATGGCTCCACCGCCATATTCAATGGCGCCGGGAGCGCGGCCTCGGCCGCCAGCAGATTCGGGCGCGGTCCGATATGAAGGCTGGTGTTGTACTGCTGCGGAGATCCTGTGGCGGCCAGAAGATCACGGATGCGATCGGCGTTCATCGTCTGGCCATTATAGCGTGCTTTGTATATACCTTGAATAGCGGCTACCGATGATGTCACGATCGGGGAGGCCGAAGACGTCCCGCCGAAAGTGGCGGTATAATACTGGCGGTCATCGCCGCCGCCATTGAAAAGGCCGCCATAGCCGGTGGTAACCACACCGGCGCCATAGCCCTGCAGATTAACCCGTTCGCCCCAGTTGGAGAAACTGAGTTTCGATCGGTCGATGCCGTGGGCCCCCGATGGCGGCGCACCGGCGCCGCAGACAATAGCATGGCTGTTGCGATAGGTCGTGTCGAAAAGATTTTCATAGATAGCGTCATTATCAAAATTCTCGGCGCCATTGCCGGCAGCCTCACAAACAGTGATGCCTTTCGCCCAGGCCAGTTGAATGGCATCGAAATTGGCCTGCCAGTATTCCATCATGATGTATCCGAGCTGATCCGGACGCGTCTGGAAATTGTATGCCGGGCCGGGAGCATGGAGCTCAATCAGGATAACATCACCGGCTTCAAGTGAATCGATCGCGGTCAAAATCGCTTCAGTCGTACCGATACCGCCAATCGCCACCATACCGATTTCGGCATTGGGTGTGATACCGGTGACGCCATAATCATTTGGTGTGCCGACCATTTCCCCGATTACCGCGGTGCCATGATTCACCCAGTCCGGATCGGTATACATGGTTCCGCCCAACAGGCCATCGGCCGCCGATTCCAAATCCTCATGATCCAGCGTCCAGCCACCCTCGATATCGACAATCTTGATACCGGTGCCGTCACCACCGGGCACAGTCCAGGCATAATAAGCATCGACACCGCCCGGCGCAGCATCGAGATAATCCTGATCGGCGGTATAATCGGGAGTTGGGGGAGAGATATCGACAGCCGGTTCCGGCTGCGGCTCGCCATAGGCAATTTCGACTTCCGGAAGAGTGTTGAGTTGATTGACCAGACTTTCGGCCTCATTCGCTGAGGCGACGTCGATAACGAAATAGTTATTAAAATCGGCCAGTTGCTGTTGAATTTTAAGTTCAAGCTGGAAACGGTCCTGCTCGATAACATCCGGATCCTTAAAGACAAGTCGCCGAATAGCCCCGCCGCGTTTGGCGGCCAGGATAGTGTTTACATTATCAAGATTTCTTCCGCCCAGCGAGATAATCTGATTATTCTGCCAACGTGCCCGGGTACCCTCCTGCAATTTGACGATAACCCGGCGGATGTTGGCATCCTCATGATATGTGACCGCACTCTTCTTGATCGCCGGCTGGCGGGAGTTGAAGAATTGACGGCTATCAGGCGAGCCATCAGGTGATTGATGCGCAATCGGATCTGCTGCTGCCAGCACCAGGGAAGTGAAGCATACAAGGATAACCAGTCCGAGTCCAGGCAACCGGGTAGTTTTCATAACGGTTTCATCCTCGCGGAATGCATGTTAGGGCGGTAAAGGCGTTCATGTATAATATACGCAGCCAAGCCGTTCTGTCAATTGAACTTCTCTTATCTGAGATATCGGCAGGATCTGTTAAAATTCGCCGGTATTTTTTTCCAGGCGCATTTTATCCTGAGACTCGATTTGCTTGATCGGATAATTAGCAGTAAAGCAGCCGACACAAAAATCAGTGTCGGGCAACGACGGCATCGATGTCATACCATCTACCGACAAATAGCCCAATGATTCGACCTTGAGATACCTGCGGATTTCCTCGACCGATTTTTTACTGGCGATAAGTTCCCTGCGGGTCGGCATATCGATCCCGAAGAAGCATGGCGACACAATTGGCGGCGCCGATACGCGGAAATGGATTTCCTTAGCGCCGGCTGAACGAACGAGCTGCACCAGCTTTTTGGACGTTGTGCCGCGGACGATTGAATCATCGACCAGAACCACCCGGCGGCCCTTGATGACTCCCTTGACCGGGTTGAATTTGACCTTCACATCGAGGTCACGGATTTTCTGGTCGGGATCAATAAATGATCGCCCCACGTAATGATTGCGGATCAAGCCGATTTCAAAACGAATCCCCGATTCCTCGGAAAAACCCAGCGCAGCCGTATTGGCTGAGTCGGGAATTCCGATGACAATATCGGCATCGACCGGGTGTTCACGGGCCAGAAGACGGCCCAGGCGGCGACGGACTTTGTCGACATTTTCGCCAAAGATGATCGAATCAGGACGGGAAAAATAAATATACTCAAAAATACAAAAGGCGTGGCGCTTGCGGCGATGTGGAAACTCACTCTTGAGTCCTTTTGAGGAAATCTCGAGCACTTCGCCCGGCTCAATATCGCGGACATATTTCGCCCCGATAATATCGAAGGCACAGGTTTCTGAAGCCACCACCCAGTGGCCGTTTGTTTTCCCCAGGGCCAGGGGACGGAATCCCCACGGATCGCGAGCCGCGATAATTTTATCATCACTGCAGAAAAGATAACAGTACGCGCCGACGACTTTTTTGACAGCATCACAAATCTTGTCGAGCATTGTTTCAGCCTTGGATTTGGCCACCAGGTGCAGGATTATTTCGGTGTCCGAGGTCGTCTGGAATATGGATCCGGCGGCTTCGAGACGGTTCCTGAGCTGCAGCGAATTGGTCAGGTTGCCGTTGTGGGCCACCGCCAGCATCTTATCCTGATTGGTAATCACCAGCGGCTGGATATTGGTCAGAGAACTGGCCCCGGTCGTCGAATACCGGGTGTGCCCGATGGCGATTTTGCCCTTGAGCTTATCGAAAAGCCGTTTATCGGAAAAGACTTCCGAGACCTGGCCCATACCCTTGTACAATTCCAGCAGGCCGTTGTGAGCGGTCACGATACCGGCCGATTCCTGCCCTCGATGCTGCAGGGCATACAATCCGAAGTAGGTCATTTCGGCGGCCCTGGCCGCGCCATAAATGCCGAATACTCCGCACTTGTCATTTACAAGATCTTCAAGCATTTAGCTCTTCCCCGCCAGGAAAAACTTCTAATTTAACCGTTTTCCATGACCTGTCAAGCATTACTGAAGCCTACCGGTCTGCATTTTGTGTGAATTTATTTTCACAATGGATGGTACAAGTAGAGAAGGATATAGACTCAAACTTTTTACTGGACCGCGACGGTGTCAGTAAGTATACATATAGGCAGCAGTTAGCTGTTGCCGGCCGGCCATGGAGTGGCCGCGTCCGCCGTCTGCATCGGATGTACACATCAACTACCTGCAGGGCACAACGTTTGCTCTACACCATATTATGGCGTCCTTTTCCGAACATGATGACCTGAAATACCAGGCCCTGGCCAAAGCCGCCCTGGCTGCTGCCAGTGGCGAATCGACCGAGGCCGTCGCCCGCGCCGGTCTCGATGCCGCTGTGGAGTATATGCAGCTTTCCGGCGGGGCGCTTATTCTATGGAATTCCCGGCGGGAAGTCACAACCAAAGCCATCTCCGCCGCCGAGGGCGCTGATCGACGGTTAATCGACGAAAGCGAAACAACCTTGCTCTCTATGCTGCGCCGTCAATTCAAAGTCTCCCGGGCTTACCTGGAACTGGGTGAGGCCCAGATTCGCTCCCTGTTTTCGCTGCCGATCGAACTTGGGGGCTATCAATTCGGTGCGCTTATCGGCATCAAACGAGGCTCGGCGCCGCTGCATGAGCACGACAGTTTCCTGCGCTCGCTGGCGGCAGTGCTGTCGCTGGCCATGGCGCCGCGAGATACCGGCCCGGCCGAAGCACCCGATGTCGAAGAGAAGATCAAAGCCGAACGGCGCGAGGCGATCGTCGAACTGGCAGTGGCGATTAACCATGAAATCAATAATCCCCTGACCGCCCTGATGGGTAACCTGCAGCTGCTGGCCCTGAAAAACAAAGAACTGCCCGATGATATCAAAAACCGCCTGAAAGTTATCGAAGAATCCGCCAACAAGATCCGTGAAGTCACCGCCCGGCTGATGCGGGCCGCCGAGAAGCCATCGGTAGCTTACAACGGCGACATCAAAATGGTCGATTTGTCGGGCCGCGATGAGACTGAACAAGGTGGCGAGGATGACGCCTCCGACGAGGAGAAGGCTAATGAATAAACGGGCAGGAGAGAGTAGCGCCAATAACGAGTGATGGGAATAAATCATACCCACACCATGCCCTCCCCTGCACCCCCAAGGCCGGTTCCCCCCACCGGCCTTTTTATTTGCAGGGAGGCTGATACCCGGCTCACTATAAATATTATAAAAAGTGTGTATTATATGAAAATTATCCTTGGATCATATCATCCTTTCCAGCATATATAAGTAGTTCTCCGAAAATCGTTTTTTCCTCTCCAATCTGATTAAATGCCTGGCATGATCGGTTACTCTCGATTCGTTTCACCGATTCCCGGATGCCGTTATTTTCTCCGTTATCAGACTTGTATCATACCGGGTATGGCATGTTTGGGCTTTCGTGAATAGTCACAAGGGTCTGCGATAAATAGAGTGTTGGCTTGTTCATTCCAGTAAAGCTCCCAGGGGAAAGAGGAGGACCCTGGAGGCGCGGCAACACAATGAGGAGAGATGGAAGGGTTGACCTTCCGCGTTAGAAGGGCCGGTCTCCCCAACCGGCCCTTTTGTAGAGAGCAGGGGACAGCAGTGTCCAGAATCCTAACGGTTTTGAAATCATATCATTTGACGCTTTAACGGCCCCGTTACCCATTTAAGTATTTGCAGGACAAGTGGTTGCTTGCCTGCTTGTGCTTTCCGGTAAATACTCACTTCATTTTACGGTCATTATCTGTAGTAATTCTCGACAAAATAATGGACAAACCGTATCCTTTTTGGATGTCCTGCGTTTTTGCCGCACTTAGTTGCGGCGCGTCAAATCGTTGTTAGTCAACGAGTTAAAAAAGAACAGAAAATTCTTGCGGCAGGGATCAAAATGGGTACGCTACTTGCTGGTTCAATTGGTAGAAAATTTTGACTACTTTAGTGAGGTATACAGCTGTGAAAAAACTATTTGCACTCAGTATCCTGGCCCTGGCCCTGATGATCACCGGGCAGGCTCAGGCAATACAATATCTCGGCTCATTATCCAGCGCCGATAGCGACGTTCTGACGACAGGTTCCTGGGTTGACCAGGGATTCAAAATCGCCTGGGATATTCAGTTAATGGGTGATGGCTCCTGGTGTTATGATTACACCCTGACCAATGTCGCCGGTAACGCTCTTGATCCGCAGGCGATCAGCCACTTCACGATCGATGTCTCGCCCTATGTCACAGAAAACGATTTCTGGGGATTCGATGGTGACTGGGAACTCAAGGCCGATGGTTCCGGTCAGTTTCCGGATACACCCGACATGATGTACTCGCTGAAACTCGATTATGGCGAAGATGGCCAGACCGAATGGTCGTTCTATTCATGGCGGGCACCGACTCTCGGTGATTTCTACGCCAAGAGTGCCCCTGGAACATCAGCCCGCAACGCGGGATTTTACGACGATGAAGATCCGGACTGGAATCTCGAAGATTATGCCCGCTACCAGAAGATTCTCCGTCCGGATACGCACACCACCCCGATTCCTGAACCGACCACCCTGCTTCTGCTGGGCAGCGGTCTGGCGATCGGCGCCGGGATCCGTCGCTTCCGCCGCAAATAAGCGGCGCGCATAACACAAATCCGAAAAGGCCGCCCCGTCGGGCGGTCTTTTTTTTGCCTTTTCCTTTTTTTCTTAAATTAGATTAGTGAACAATTGCCATCCTCAGTTGTTATAACGAGAAAAGCACGCAGAGGTATTGCGTTTTATGCGTTTTTTGCTATCATTGTCCACAATATAGAGTGGAATAATCGACACGCGGCCTGCGCTTCCGGTGCCCGCCGCGTATGTGGTGCAAAGACGCTTACACAAGAGTGGTGAAATATGGCTGATGAAAAGAAAAAACGTCCCCAGCGCCGGGATGTCCCCCGGGGACTGGCGCGGGTTGGACATATTATTGCAATTGGTTCCGGAAAAGGCGGTGTCGGTAAATCATCGGTAGCGGTCAACATGGCGGTCGCCCTGAAAAAACAGGGGGCCACGGTCGGTCTTCTGGACGCCGACATTTACGGTCCCTCGCAGCCCGGCATGCTCGGTGCCGGCAGGGAAAAACCCAAAGTGATGGGCGACTACCTGCAGCCGCTGGAGCGCCACGGTATCAAATTTATTTCCATCGGTTCACTGATGGATGAGGATCAACCGGTCATATGGCGCGCTCCGATTGCCACCAAAATGATCATCCAGTTCCTTTCCAATGTCCTCTGGGAGGGAGTCGATTATCTGCTGGTGGATTTGCCGCCCGGCACCGGCGATGTTCAGATCACCCTGGCTCAGCAGGCCCATCTGACCGGCGCGGTGATCGTGACGACACCGCAGCAGGTGGCCCTCGGTGTGGCCAAAAAGGGCCTGCAGATGTTTGACCAGGTGAATGTCCCGATCCTTGGTATTATCGAAAATATGAGCGGCTTTACCTGCCCCAAATGCGGCGAACATACGGCTATCTTCAAAGAGGGCGGCGGGGCCAAAATGGCTGAAGATTTCGGGGTCAGTTTCCTCGGCGGCATTCCCCTCGATCCGGCCCTGATGGAGGGCGGCGAATCCGGCAAACCGGTCGTGTTGAGCAATCCCGAATCTCCCTCGGCGCAGGCCTTTGAGATGATTGCTGAACAATTCCACGCCTTCATGAAGGAAATCTCCACAGTGACGAAGATCGAACCGTTGGCCATTGAAATGACCGCCGATGGCAAACTCGAAGTTGAATTTCCTGAAGAAGAAATAGTAGTAATTGATCCCTATACCCTGCGGGTCAACTGCCCCTGCGCGCTGTGTGTCAGTGAAGATACCGGCAAACGTCTCCTTGATCCCAAATCGGTACCGCTGGATATCAAGATCGGGAAGTTCGAACGGGTTGGCCGCTACGCTGTCGGGATTGCCTTTACCGATGGTCACAATACCGGGTTGTACCGGTATGATTATTTAAAAGAGCTTTCGAAAAAACAGGCTGATGCCTCCAAGGGCTCATTCAGCGTCTAAATACACAGGAGGGCTTCTATGTCCACCAATACCAAAGAAATCAAAATTACGGCCGAACCGCAGATGGATCCTAATGTCTGCCGGTTCTATATCGACCGCCCGCTCTACGATGGCGTTGTCAACTGCCGCAATGCCGAGATGGCCAAGGATTCGCCGCTTCTGGAGGCGTTGTTTGCTATCGATGGTATCGACAGTGTCCTGGTTGCCAATGCCACCCTGACGGTCAAGAAGAACAGCGACAGCGAATGGTCTGAACTGGCCCGCCAGGTCGGTGTCACCGTGAGGGAAAAAATCTCTGCCGGCGGTGAGTTGATATCCAAAGAGGCGGTCTCGCGCACACCGGAATCAGGTGATTTGCAGGCCAAAGTCCAGGCGGTCATCAATGAGGAGATCAATCCGCAGATCGCCGCCCACGGCGGCAGTGTGGAGGTGGTCGATGTGCAGGGCACCACGATCTTCATGAACATGAGCGGCGGCTGCCAGGGCTGCGCGTCGGCGTCGCACACGCTGCGCCATGGTGTCGAGGAGATTCTCAAATCGCGGGTCCCCGAAGTGACCGAAATCGTCGATGTCACCGACCACAGCTCCGGTACCAATCCCTATTATTAATTTCGGGGATTTCGGCCAAATCGGAACGATACGGGGAGTAATTTGTTATTGTAGTGTAAGCAATACCGCGCGGTGATGTGACGCGATGGAGTGTGCAACGCCGGGCGGATAAAGTAAATTGCTTCGCAGGTACGCGGGGTGGTACTGGCTGCCACCCCGCTATTTTTGTGTGGTTCATCTAAGTTAAGGCGGCAAGAGGAGGGCACGGCAGCGGATTTTTCAAAGGTGATTTTTACTTACTGAGGGATCGAGCCGGTTTTACGTGCAGATAGCTGACGCACCCGGACGCCACGTGTGGTACGGGGTAAGCAAATAAAATCGGTGTGGCTATCCTTCTTGCTGTCTGGCGAGAGAAATGAGTGCTTCAATCGGATACCGACCCTTGAGCGGGGACAGGAGCGATCTATTGAGTCCATGGTTCACCATTTGCAGCGGGCTTCCCATGTGCAGAAAATCCATCTTCGCCTGAAAGACAAGCTCATTCATCGAACCCCGCACCCGACGATCATTAGTCTTACTGAAACTGACAGAATCCATAGCTGTGGCAATTTTCGTATCAAAGATGCCAACTACGCCATCGAGAGCCATGTTATCGCGCAGAGCTTTCATGCCCTGTTCGACAAACGCCCGTTTGTTAGGAATACCTTTGCCGGGGAAAACAACAGAATACAAGCTCGCTGAGTTGGTGAGAATAATACACTGCCAGCGCGATACCATGAACAGGTTAGCAGTCCAGTCGAGGAGGGGATTGTCGTGCGGCGGCAGGGCCGTAACCGGCGCGGCCTTGATCTTCCTGGCCAGTTTTTGTGTTATGCGAAATATCACTCACCGATTCCTTCTGTGCAGGTGCAAACTTCTTGGCAGCGTTTGATTTTGGCACTATAGATTTGCTAGAGCCGTGTAAGAGACACATCTCGCGAGTTGCTGCCAAAAATCAAGACTCACTTGATCGACTTCCCATCGGACAATTTGTTCGTCGCTATCGCCGCCCTTACGCGTCCAATAAATGATGCCTCCAAAATCATCACGATAGGTCCAATTCCCATGAGCGATGGCGTTCCTAAAGGCTCTAACAGGATTATTGCATAAAAACGTTGCACATTTTCTCGCAGCAGATCCGGTCTGAGCGATTTTGGCCAGAACTCGGAAACAAGATTCAGGCAAATATACGAAACAGATGTAATTCTGGACTATGACTTGTGCTCGCGTTACTCCTGGATTATCAGGCACAGAACTGGCTTGATCCATAAATGCCTGGAATGCTCTTGGCTCATCTAGGCGATGTTCAAGTTGGATTGGCGTTGCTTGTTTGATCTTCTCCTTCGCTTCAACCGGTAGAAAACGAACATCCTTCGCGATGGTCGTAGCAAGACAAGATACGGCTTGAGGAGCGAGCTTAACGTCTGTCTCTAGACGAGAGGACCAGCGTTTCATCTGTGAATCGAGGTACTGCCAACTCATCGAAAGCTCGCCCGACTGTTCGCACTATTCTTGT
>CAZGLR010000117.1:0-819 GCA_964526635.1 uncultured Ignavibacteriales bacterium
GGTTATCCAACCCTCCGGCATACTGGAATTGACCGGTGATATACAGCATGCTGTCATCAACCTCGAGATCAAATCCATCCCTGTTAATTCCGGAACCAAGCGAATCCCATCGGAGACCGTCCCAGCGCAGGAGATAGCCGTTGACCCCATAGCTGGGGGCGCTCATCAGGCTGCTGCTGGTGATATAGACATCGCATCCCTTGGCGACAATATCTCGCGGCTCGCCGGTATTCAGTAAACCGCCGAACTGTACCCACGTTCCGCTGCCTTCATGCTGCCAGAGAAAATCATCAAAGGCGGTAGCCGCGATGAGATTGCCCGCCGAGCCAAGCGTGATTGCTCGAGGCCATCCAATATCCGCGCTGCCAATAGCATCCCAGGCGCTGCCGTTCCATCGGCTGACGCCCGGTGATGAAACGCCGCCGATTCCCTCAAATGCGCCGCAGACGTAGACATCGTTGGTAGTACTGTCTACATGGATATCGTACACCCCCGGATTGCCCGAGCCGCGGTAGGGATTACCACCCGGCGCGGTCCACTGGCTGCCGTCCCACATGGCCAGGCCGCTGACCGCGACCGTGCCGGCAGAATCGAAAAATCCACCCACCCAGAGATTGCCCAGAGTATCGAGAGCGAGTGATCAAAAGCTGGCGTCCGGAAACCCTTCGCCCAGAGCGTGCCATGATGAACCATTCCACATCGCAACATTGTTTACTGCGACTCCGGAAGCTGAATCAAAAGGGCCAATGGCATACACGGTATCACCGGATACAGCAACATCACTGGCGGTATTATTCAATCCTTCACCCAGCTTGTGCC